>JBLYYW010000527.1:0-8923 GCA_048550155.1 Acidimicrobiales bacterium
ACTATCAGGCAGGGCGTAAGAGCCGAACCAGGGAGGTCGCGTGGTGCCCGACGTCGTGATTATGCGCCTTGATATCGAGTCCTGATGTTGAAGTCTCGAACCACTCGAACCTCTGGGTTCACCGGAGGTCTAGAACAGTCCTCAGCGCTTCATCGATTCCCCAGAGCTCCTGACCTGTCAACGTCCCCAGCAGGTAGTCGACCAAGATCGACTGCACCAAGCTGCTCAACCAACCCCGTGCCGCTCGCCTGCCTGCTCATGACCAAACCCCTTCGGAAAACGACCCTCCCTGAGGTCAAGACCGGTCTGGCCGTGCGTTCACCTGCCGACCTCGTGCACAAGCCTTGTCGCTGCAAGCGGCTCACCGGTGGAGCGCATGATCCCGAGCGGCGAGCGTCGATTCAGCGCCACGTAACCGCCGAAGTCGCCTAGGTAGCTGCCCATCTGGAGCCGCTCAGCGCGCAGCCTGCCGACCCCAACGCAGGCTGGCGAAGAAATCTGTCGTTCGGCACTGGTCGCAGCGACGGGGACGTGCAATGAAGAAAGTCACCATGCCCGAGTTCGTCTCGCCGCCCGATGACGTCCGGGTTGAGGGTGTTGCGACGGGGTCTGACCCTCTCTTCATTGGCATCGCTCCCGCCGATGCGGCCGCTGGATACCTCGACGGCGTCACCCACGATGAGATCACTGACTGGGGCTCCAGGGCGGACGACATCACCGACGTGGTGTACACCAGGAACGAGGGCGCCACCGATCCCGCCGCTCCGGGAAGCAAGGGGTTCTGGGTGGCGTCGGTGAGTGGTAGCGGTGATCAGACCCTCGACTGGACGATCCAGAGTGGCGAGTGGGCTGTGGTGATCATGAACGCAGACGGCTCGCCCGGGGTTCGGCCGATGTCCGATTTGGAGTGATGACGCCCTCGGTCCTCTTTCCCATCGGCTTGACCTCGTTGGTTGTTGGGCTCGTGGCCCTGATCGGCGGTGCCCGGGTGTTCTCGTCCCTGCCAGCTCGGCCCGATGAGAACCCCCGCTGGCCGTTGTGGGGTCACTCGGTTCTGCCGTCCAGTGTCGAAGGCCGCGTCGCAGTGCTGTGTGCGGTGCTGACCTTCTTCCCGTTCACCACGGGGGCGATGTTCGGCGCCCGCATCTTCCTGTTCCTCGCCGTACGCAAGGGTGATCGGAGCCCGTTGTTGGTGCTGCCCCTGCTCGTGTCGATCATCCCGATCGGGCTGATCGCCATAGTCATCTATCAGCTCGCGGCGTGGGCCCCGTAAAGATGCCTACCGACTGGTAGCGATTGGCTGGTTGGCGCCGACAGCGCTCAGGCCGGGAGCGGGTGCCGGTAGGTGGGTGTGCCGAGCCCGGCAGGTTCGAAGAACTTGTGTCCTACTCACGGGTCCAGCCGGCTTCCGCTCAGTGCTCGAGAGTGCTTCGTATCTTCTGTTCGAGGCCCGGATCGATAACCGAGTCGGGATCGCGAAGTCGACCGAGCTCGGCGTGGACACCGACGAGGGCGGCGTAGAGCGGTGGGCAGGTTGGGCACGTCTCGAGGTGGGTTTCGACCAGGGTCGCCGTTGGGCGATCGAGATCGCCATTGAGATAGTCGCTGACGTGTCTCCGGGCATCCCAGCACGGCATAGGCACTCCTTTGGTCGCGAGGCGGCGTTCGTGTCCGGCGGCCAGGGCAGTGACCGTCGCCATTCGGCCACGTCGGAGCCGTTGTTTGGCCGCAGGTAGTGAGATCTCATGGATTGCAGCTATGTCTGCGACCCGGAGACCTTCGACATCATGGAGGACCACGGCCGATCGGTAGATGAACGGCAGCCGTACCAGAGCGTCGAGTAGTTCGTCTCGGGTTGCCGCCCGTTCGACGATGGCCTCGGCGTCGACGCTGTAGGTGTCGTCTCGCCAGTTCTGCTCGACGTCGTCCACGACGATTTCGAGGTTGGCGCGGCGGGCGCGGTCAACGATGAGGTTGTGGGCAATACGGATCAGCCAGTGACCCAGTGGTGCGTCGCTTCGATACTGATGGCTCCGTTCGAGCGCCCGCACGACCGTGTCTTGGACGGTGTCGGCCGCAAGTTCGGGATCGCGGGTCACGCCGAGCGCGTACCGGTACAACATGTCGAGCTGATCGGCGAGATCGCTCGGCTCGAAGCCAACGGCGCCAGTCAACGGTGAACTCGTCCTGTCATCGCCCATACGAGAAGTATTGCGCCGAGGATGATCAGAGCGATTGAGTCCAAGAGAACTCCGCCCGAGACCAACGTGGTGCCGGCAGCGGCTCGTGACCCGACGAGACTCGCCGGCGCACTTGGGGTCACGTTTGTCGCCGCCCCAGCGGCAACATCGAAGAGGTCCCGGACCGCACCCGACGTCTGGAGACCGTGAAGGCGCGCAACCTCGATGCCGTCACGCAACGCAATGAGGGTAGGTAATGAGCGCACGCCGAATCGGTCGACCAGCGCAGGTTCGGCATCGACCCTGACACCGATGACGGTCACGTCGGGAGTTGCAGTCGCGATGTCGTCGACGATCGGCGCCAGGCTGCGGCACGAACCGCACCACGGCGCCCACGCGTTGACAATCACAGCACCATGGTCGACGTGTTCGGTCTCGGTTGAATCGGAGACACCGGACATGTGATGTTCGGGTGATCAGTGCACGCCGGCGCTGGTGCTGCTCCTGTTGGTGCGGAAACCAAACAAGGAATACAGCGGACACCAGCCCGACAAGCCTGTGAGCAGTGGCACGAGGGCGACGATACCGACGACGGTTCCGGCAACGCCGTCCATGAGGCCGAACCCGACGATGAGCAACACGATTCCAAGGATGGTCCTGGCAGCTCGATCCCAACTTGCTTCGTTCATGTGATGGCTCGCTTTCTGATTGAGGGTCTCCGAATCGGACCCGACACCCAAATGACGGGCGAGAGTCGCTGAGGGATACACAAAATCAGAAGATTCTTCTTCCGGTGTTGTATTGATGCTCTTGAGCCTCTCGTTTGGACCGCACCGCGCCCTTGGCCAGAGTCGATGATGGTCCTTGTCTCTGAGTCGTAGACGGTCACGGGCCAGAAGAGCTCGGTTGGCACCGGCCCTCGACGTGAACGTTCGCGATGCCCGGTGGTGCCTTGCCCATGGCGCTGCACATCTCATCGATGGTGCCGCGATCATCCACGACGTCCTCGACCGTTGCTGCGTACAAGGTTCCGAACGTCTACTGCTTTTCATCCTGGGTCGCGGTGCTCGAGGCGGGTGCCCGCCGGCGCCACCACGACCGGCGGGAAGCGCGCTCGTTGTCCAGCACTTCGATCCTGCCTTCTAGCCAATCGATACGGGCGGTCCGCTCCAGATCGAGGCGGTCGGCAACCCTTTGTTCGATCTCGGCCCGGGTTTCCGCTACTTCGGCTCGGCGGGTTGCCGCCCGCTCCGCTGTCCGGGCCTTCTTCAGAACGGCCCTGAGGCGCGTGACCTCCGCGGCCAATTCGTCGGCCTCAGCTCGGGCCTTTCGCGCCCTGGCCTCGGCGGCTTCCCGACCCCGGTTGGCGGCCTCGGCCTCGGCGAGCACATCGACAGGGGCTCGCTCTTCGACACCGGAAAGTTGAGTGCGAATCACATCGCTCGCCGGAATGCGCCACGGTGAGGCCGGGTCGTCCGGATCCATCCGTCGCGCCCCTGGATAGGCCCCGCCTTCGATGCGGCGACGGATCGTAGTGGCGGAAACGCCAACGACCTCGGCGGCTTCTTTGGTCGATAGGAACACTTGTGGATCGTCTTGGGACACCGACATCGAAGACCTACAGCGCAACCCGGTCGACATCGGCATCAGCTGTCGACGACTCGTCGCTGAGCCTGCCGCGATGATGGCTCTGGAACCGCCACCCATTCTCGATCATGTCGTCCAGTCCAAATTGGCAAAGGCACCCCAACACTTGTTGGGCAACGTTCGTATCGGGCGACGGGGCTGGAAGTTCACACGGACTCCGAGGGGTTGACGGCGCCGGAACCTTGTGGCCGGTGACGTTTTGAAACATGACTCTGGCAACAGGTTGTACAGCATGATCCCGGCCGCGACCAGCGGGCCGTGTCGAGGACTGTGGTCGGCTGTCATGTCGTGATGACCACCCGGTCGATGATCTCGGTGTCTTTGACACCCTGGCGAAGGCGGTCAACATCGACCACCAGGTCGGTGTCCGTTGCCGCGACGCTCCCGATGTGGTGGCCGGTATCGCTGGCTGCAGCGACGACGGGATTGCGACGATCTGGCAGGCGGGAGAAGTCCTTTGCCCTGTTCATCCCGCCAGCCCACGGAGGTCATAGATGTCGAGCAGTTCGTCTTTTGCGACGCTCGTGGACTCATCGTCCAGATGCTTCTTGAAACCAGGAGGTGGTCGATGCGGTCGGTTTCCGAACCGGTCCCGTTGTCTATGACGATCACGTTGCCGCCGGCGGTGAACAATCACTCTATTCGGGGTCGCGCCACCGGTCAGTCCCCTTCCGCCTGACGGCAGGCGTCAGCGAGAAGCTGGTACCACTCGGCCGCAAATGCGGTTTCGGCGGCTGTGGCAACCTGGCTGTTGAGATCGGGATGGTGTGCCATCCCGGCTATCTGCAGTTCCACGTCGTGTGAGTTCGACCGGTCATCGATTGTCACGGCTGACTGCCCCGGCCGTTGCGCCTGCAACCGGTGGTAGCGGCCGTACAAGCTGTCGGTGGCCATGAGTTGCTGGTGTGTTCCAACTTCAGCGATCCCGGTTCCCTCGAGCACGACAATTCGATCGGCGTTGCGAATCGACGTCAGTCGATGGGTGATCATGATGATCGTGCGATCGCTCGCCGCCCATTTCAGCAAGTCGACGAAGTCGAACTCCGCCTCGGGATCGAGACCGGAGGTCGGCTCGTCGAGGATCAGGAACTGGGCGTCGCGGCACAGAGCGCGGGCGATCGCCAGGCGCTGGCGTTGGCCACCGGAGAGATTGCGGCCACCTTCTGCCAGGACGGTATCGAAGCCGTGGGGCAGGCCTTCGATGAACTCGGTGGCCAACGCGTACTCGGCGGCGCGGTAGATCCGAGCGTCGGTGACGTTGACAGCACCGTAACCTATGTTCTCGCGAACTGTAACCGGGAGAAGCAGCGGTTCCTGGCTGACGAGGGCGATCCGACGCCTGAGGTCCAGTGTCGCGACGGATCTGACGTCGACCCCCCCGACCTTGACGACTCCGCGCCATGGGTCATACAGGCGGGGAATGAGACCGACGAGGGTGGATTTTCCGGTGCCGGAGGGCCCGATGATTGCAACCCTCTCACCGGCTTCGATGTGTAGATTGACATCCTCGAGCACTGGTCGGTCGCCGTACCCGAACGTTACGTCTGTGATGTTGATGGATCGGTCGGCTCGGGCGAACGAGAACAATGGTGGATGTTCCGGTTCGGGAACCGAACCGATCTGGGCTTCGAGTTCCTGGAGGCGGACAGCGCCCGCCTTGGCGGTGGCCGCCGATTGGGTCAAGCTCGCCAGCTGTTCCACCGGACCGAACAGGGAGTTCAGATAGGCCAGGATTACGAGGAGTTCGCCGATGCTCATCCCGCCGTCAAGGACGGAAAGCCCGCCCAACACGATCACTGCCGATGTCCCGGTGCCGGTCATGAACCCCAGCCCGGTCCGGAATCCAGCGTTGCTTCGCTGAGAGCGCATCGTGGCGGACACCCGTTGGTCGGCGACGATGTCGAACCGATCGAGCTCGGCCTGTTCTGCATTGAACGACTGAATCTCGGGAAGCGAACTGAGCATCTGCTCGGTAGCGGCCGCCACCTCGGCCTCCGCCTCGGCCACCCGGGTGGCATCCTGTTCCATGCGTCGTTTGAATCCTCGGGCCACGAGGCCCATTCCGACGGCGACGAGGGCACCCACCAGCACCACGCCCCCCGACATCGACAAGACGACGCCCGCGAGTAGAACCAGTGTCGTCAGCGATCGGAGCGCCGCCATTCCGACACCGAAAACAAGGGACTCCACTGAACGCGTGTCGGTGACGATTCGTTGAATCAGATCGCCGTTGGAGAGTGAGGACCGAGACGCCGGACTTCTTCGCTGCACAACAGCGAGGCCGCGTTCGCGGAGCTCGTTGGTCATGCGCAGGCCCAAGGTCCGACGTGAAACCCGCAGCGTGACCCGTAGGCCGGCATTCAACGCCACAAGGCCGATCAGTGCGAAGGCGATCAGGGTCAGCTGGCCGGTTGTCGACGACACCCCAAAGGCTTCTGCCACCTGATTGATGAAGTGGGGCAGAGGGCGGCCGACCATCACGTGGTCGACGGCGAGTGCCAATGGCCACGGAAGCAGAGTGGTGACGAGGGCTTGGAGGACCACGAGCACCGCAATACCGGCCAACGCGGCTCGGTGGTTCCGGGCTGACCAGAGGAGGTGGCGTACCCAGCTCTCTCGATCGCGGTCGCTGCCGATTCGAAACTCGGTCTGAAGTTGCGTGCCGGAATCCACTGCCGATCTCATCTGGCCTGAACCTCCAACTCGAGCGCCCCGTCGGTCGACTGGAGATCGTGGAACCGTGCGTAGAGCCCGTCGGCCGATACCAGTTCATCGTGGGATCCCACTTGGGTCAGCCGGCCATGTTCGAGAACCAGGATCCGGTCGGCCCCGCGGGCAGTCGCCAATCGATGCGCAATGATCAAGACCGTCCGTCCCTCAGAAATGCGCTTGAACGAATCGACAACGCTCGACTCCGAGTCGGCGTCGAGGGCTGAGGTCGGTTCGTCGAGGACCAGCACCGGTGAGTCCTTGAGGAACGCTCGAGCGATCGCCAACCGTTGGCGTTCGCCCCCCGACAAGGAGTGACCGGTGCTCCCGAGCACAGTGTGGTATCGCTCGGGTAATTGGGTGATGAAGTCGTGGGCCAGCGCCAGCCGGGCCGCCTGCTTGATCTCCCCACCGGAACTGCCCGGTCGGCCTAGTGCAATGTTCGAGTAAACCGGGACTGGAAGCAGAAGGGGTTCCTGCCTCAGTACCGAAACCGATCTGCGTACGTCTGCGATGGCTGCGTCTCGTAGGTCCACACCGTCGACCATTACCCTGCCGGAATCGGGGTCATACAGGCGAGACAGCAGCCCGACCAGGGTCGACTTGCCGGCGCCGGACTCTCCGACGATGGCGACGGTCTCCCCAGGCCGAATTTCGATGCTCACGTTTTCGAGAATCGGGGAACCTGGGTCGTACCCAAACGTCACGTCTTCGAACCGAACCGATGCTCCGCGATGGCCACTGACGAGAGGAATCGGGTCGGCGGGATCGGAGAGTCGTTCGTCGCACGTGATGATCTCATCTATTCGTTCGAGTCCGACCTCGGCCAGCCGCAGCTGCCGCCCGAGCGACAACAGCGCTCGGAAGTTGGCGTCGAGGACTCTGGTGTAGGCAATGAAGACGACGACGTCGCCAACCGACAGACGGTTGTCCACCACGCTGCGACCACCGAGCACGAGGACGGCGGCCACTGCGACCGCGCCGACAACTGCGCTGATCGCATTGGCGGACGACTCAAACAACGTCACCCGTCTCGATCCCATGAGTGACCGTTGGTTGAGTGACCGGAACGTGAGGAGGTTTTGACGCTCGGCGGTGTAAGCCTGGACGAGAGCAAGTGAGCTGATGACCTGGGTCACGAAGGAAACCACGGCCACCTGCTGACGCCGGGCCCGAGCGGCCACACGCTTCAGCCTATTGCTCAACCAGCGGGAGCCGCTGGCTGTGACTGCGGCAAAGCACAGGATGATGATCATGAGCCCTGGGTCAAGCAGCCAGGCAGCCCAGCCGACGGTAACGATCGTGATCAAGTGCATGGCGGGCGAGACTAGGAGCACGCTCACCGCCGTGTAGACAGAACTCGCATCCGAGATTACTCTGCTCAGAGCGTCACCACTTGCGGTGCGGGCATGGAAACTGGGGGGCAGGTGCTGCAGCGCGTCGAAGACGTCGCGGGCGACATTCCGAACCATCCGAACTCCAACCCATTCCCAGTACATGCCGATGCCGGCGGATGACAAGTACGAGCCAATTGTCGTTGCGAGGGCGAACAGTGCAGCTGCCAGCACCAGGCTCCGGGGCTCGCTCGACAGTCCTAGCGCATTCACGACACGCGCGGGAAACCCTGACAGCGTTTCCCCGCCGAGCGCATTGTCGATCAGCAGCTTAATGGCCAGAGGCTCCAACGTCGTCAGCAAGGCCGGAACGAACGCCGCGAGCACGAGCAAGCCGAGATGAATTCGCTGCGCGCCGACGTATTTGCCGAGCAGCTCGATGCGCCTGCGACCGGTCATTCGATTCTGACCGTCATATGAAGGTCGTCGTAGTTGCAGAGCTCGAGGTCGGACTGTGTGTGATAGGGCGAATCGAGCACGAGGTCCACGTAGCTGGGATGACAACTCAGCTCGGTGAGGCCGGGCCCGACGCGGTGATCAATTGTTGCGATCAGGTTTTTCGGGCTGATCCATTCGAGGTAGCTCGGTGGACGCTCCATCAGCTCGGCCAACGCCTGCGACTGAGCGCTGACTTCGTCACGGCATTCCGCAGGGTTGTCGATGTCTGCGGGCGGCTGGGTGTGCTCGCTCACAGCTCGACCGCTGCGGGGGCGCGCGGCGTGGCCTGCTGATCGAGCTGGCTGAGATCGATGACTTGAACCCCCGAGCCCAGGACCGTCCGGGCGATCACATCAACGACCTCTACGGGGGGCGCGGTGTAGAGACGAACTGTATTGAGCCCCAGCGCGTCTGCGCCAGCAGCGCGACCCTCCCCTTCTGGGGTCCGCCCTCATATTTGCTCCTTCCGACGCTGAAGGACGGACCATCTGGCCCGCCGTCATTCCCCTTCAGCCGCAAAAGTACTAACGGATCACGAGTGAAGCAAACTTGCCC
>JBLYYW010000528.1:0-4937 GCA_048550155.1 Acidimicrobiales bacterium
ACAACACCTTCGTAATCGCAGCCGTCAACGTGGTCTTCCCATGGTCAATATGACCCATAGTCCCCACATTCACATGCGGCTTCGTACGCTCAAACTTTTCTTTTGCCATTTTGGGGCTCGCTTCCTTTCTAAGATCCGGTTGAGGTCACTCGCCCCGGATGCGCTTGACGATTTCTTCTTGAACACTGCCAGGGGTCTGCTGGTAGTTGTCGAACTGCATCGTGTAACTCGCACGACCCTGGGTCTTGGACCGCAGATCGGTTGAGTATCCGAACATCTCTGACAACGGCACCTGAGCCGACACCACCTGATTCTGGCCGCGAGCTTCCATCTGGCCGACGCGGCCACGACGAGAGTTGAGGTCACCGATCACATCACCCATGTAATCCTCGGGGGTCACAACCTCGACAGCCATGATGGGCTCGAGGAGGATCGGTTTGGCTTTGCGGGCAACCTGCTTGAACGCTTGAATTCCAGCGAGCTTGAACGCCATTTCGCTCGAGTCGACGTCATGGAACTTGCCATCGAGCAAGGTGACGCGGACATCGACGGTGGGAAAGCCGGCCAGCACGCCCGAAGTCATGGCGTCCCGAATGCCGTGATCAACCGAGGGGATGTACTCCTTGGGGATACGGCCGCCGGAGATCTTGTCGATGAACTCATAACCACCGCCGGGACCCGAAGGCTCCATGGCGATGGTGACCTCGGCGAACTGCCCCGAACCGCCGGTCTGCTTCTTGTGGGTGTAGGTGTCCTTCTCGACCGTGCCGGTGATGGTCTCGCGGTACGCCACCTGCGGCTTGCCGACGGTTGCATCGACGCGAAACTCACGCAGCATGCGGTCGACCAGCACCTCGAGGTGCAACTCACCCATCCCGGCGATAATGGTTTGACCGGTGTCCTCATCGGTGTGGACAGTGAAGGTTGGATCCTCTTCACTGAGGCTCATCAGCGCCTTCGCCATCTTGTCCTGATCGACCTTGGTCTTGGGCTCAACCGCCACGTGGATCACCGGGTCGGGGAACGTGAGATTCTCCAGCACTATGGCGTTTGACACATCGGTGAGGGTGTCGCCCGTGCGGACGTTCTTCATGCCGATTGCGGCCATGATGTCACCGGTCATGGCGATATCGCGGTCTTCCTGCTTGTTGGCGTGCATCTCCAACAAACGTCCCATACGTTCCTTGGCGCCGGTGCGAGTGTTGAGTACCTGGTCGCCCTTGGACAGGCTGCCGGAGTAGACCCGGAAGTAGGCGAGCTTGCCGACGTTGGGGGCGCTCATGATCTTGAACGCCAGAGCACTGAAGGGTTCTTCGTCCTCGGCCTTACGGTTCATCTCTGCACCACCCTTGAGAGCGACGCCCTCAACGGGGGGCAGATCGACCGGGGAGGGAAGGTAGTCGATCACCGCATCGAGAAGTGGCTGGACACCCTTGTTCTTGAACGCAGTGCCGCAAAGAATCGGGACGAGCTCGTTGTTGATGGTGGCGGCGCGAAGGGCCTTACGCAGTTCGTCCTCGGTCATTTCCTCGTCTTCGAGGTACTTCATCATCAGCTCGTCGTCGGTCGCTGCGATCGCTTCGACCAGGAGTGCGCGGTATTCGTCGGCCTTGGCCTGATATTCGGAAGGGATCTCTACCTCTTCATAGGTAGCTCCCAGATCCTTTTCATCAGTGGTCGAGGGCCACACAAGCGCCTTCATCTTCACAAGATCGACGACGCCAAGGAAGTCCATTTCGATCCCGATTGGCAGCTGGATCACCGCGACATCTTGGGTGAGCCGTTCCTTGATCGTGTCGAGGCAGAAGTAGAAATCCGCACCGGTGCGGTCGAGCTTGTTGACGAAGCACATGCGTGGGACGCCGTACTTGTCGGCCTGGCGCCACACGGTCTCGGTTTGGGGCTCAACGCCGGCGACGCCGTCGAACACCGCAACCGCTCCGTCGAGAACGCGGAGTGAACGCTCCACCTCGACCGTGAAGTCGACGTGCCCGGGTGTATCGATGATGTTGATGCGATGGTCGTTCCAGAAACAGGTGGTCGCTGCGGACGTGATGGTGATGCCACGCTCCTGCTCCTGCTCCATCCAGTCCATGGTTGCTCCACCGTCGTGGACCTCACCGATCTTGTAGTTCTTGCCGGTGTAGAAGAGAATGCGCTCGGTGGTCGTGGTTTTGCCGGCATCGATGTGAGCCATGATGCCGATGTTGCGATACCGCTCGAGGGGGGTTGGGCGACCTGCCATGTTGTTCTTGAAGCCTTCTTGGTCTGGGGGGATTCGTACGTGGGGCTCGACTACCAGCGGTAGTGAGCGAATGCCTTGTTGGATTCGGCCATCTTGTGGAGGTCTTCGCGACGCTTGGCCGATGCGCCGATCCCGTTTGATGCGTCGAGGATCTCGTTTGCCAATCGTTCGGCGATCGAACGCTCCCGACGCTGACGGGCGAAGGTGACCATCCAACGCACCGCCAGGGTGGTGGCCCGGCGAGGGCGTACTTCAACGGGAACCTGATAGGTGGCTCCTCCGACGCGGCGGCTGCGGACCTCGAGTTGTGGACGAACGTTGTCGACCGCGCGTTTCAGCGTGGCGACGGGGTCACCGCCGGTCTTCTCTCCGACGATGTCGAGTGCGTCGTAGACGGCTCGCTCGGCGACGGTCTTCTTGCCCGAGAGCAGAACCTTGTTGACGAGCTGGGTGACGAGCACGCTCCGGTACACCGGGTCCGGTACGAGCTCACGACGGGGGGCTGGACCCTTACGAGGCATTCTTCTAGTCCTTCTTCACGCCGTAGCGACTACGGGCCTGCTTGCGATCCCGAACACCAGCGGTGTCGAGGGTTCCACGAACGATCTTGTAGCGAACACCGGGGAGGTCTTTGACACGACCACCACGAACCAACACGATGCTGTGTTCCTGCAGGTTGTGACCTTCACCGGGGATGTACGCGGTTACCTCGATACCACTGCTCAGCCGCACACGGGCAACCTTGCGAAGCGCCGAGTTGGGCTTCTTCGGGGTTGCGGTATACACGCGGGTGCACACACCGCGACGCTGGGGGGAACCCTTCAGTGCCGGGGTCGTCCCCTTCTTGAATTTGTTTTGACGGCCCTTGCGGACCAACTGCTGAATGGTAGGCATACGACTTTCGAACGTGCTCGTGTAGGGAAATGTGGGTCGGTGTGGGGGCATGACTCACCTACGGCCATGCCGACTGGACAGGCTACCCATCGGGCGCCCCCTTTACACCGATTCTTTTTGACGGTCGCGCATCATTGGCGAATCCCATGCGATGTCCACACGTGCCCGGTGTTGGTCCGAATGACCTACGCCTGTGAGCGCATCTCCATCTGATCGAACTCGGGGTGTGAGCCGATACATGAACAATGGCCAGTCAACCGACCACGGGCGCTGCCGAGCGCGATTCTCATTCGTGGCAGGCTTGGCCCGGCGTTGCATTGGCGATCCGATTCTTGGCCTTCGTTCTTCCTCTGGCTTCGGCTGCATTCGTGGTCAGAATCGTCTCCAACTCGCTGTATCGAGGCGAGGGAGCGATTGGGCTACTCGCATGGATCCTGCAAGCGGCCGTGATCGGAATCGCCGTCTCGTTGTTGGTCGATCGGGCTACCCGTCGACTCCTTCCTCTTGCGGCCCTCTTCAGCATGTCGCTGGTGTTTCCCGATGAGGCTCCAAGTCGATTCAGCGTGGCACTTCGGACCGGCTCCACCGGTCGGCTACGGTCCAGCGCCGGCCGAGTTCAGCCGATCGAGCCGGGCACCGACCCGAACCAAGCCGCTGCGATAGCTCTCGGCCTGATCGCCGACCTGGCCCGCCATGACCGTCTGACCCGGGGTCATACCGAACGAGTGCGAGCCTATTCCGACATGATCGGCGAGGAAATGGAGCTCGACGACGACGCCCGAATTCGGCTCTCATGGGCCGGTTTGCTGCACGACATTGGAAAGCTGACCGTTCCCGAACCGATTCTCAACAAGCCCGGCCGTCCGAATGCAGAAGAATGGGAGGTTCTCAGCAGCCACCCCGCAGCAGCTCTAGGTCTCCTCGGGCCCCTCGCCGATTGGCTGGGCGATTGGGTGCTGGCGGCGACCCAACATCACGAGCGGTGGGACGGGGACGGCTATCCGGCAGGTCTCGCCGGAACCGACATCTCCCTCGCCGGTCGAATTGTGGCAGTAGCCGACACCTACGACGTGATCACCTCGAAGCGGTCCTACAAAGAATCGATGTCGCCAGAAGCTGCTCGGCGTGAGTTGGTGGCATGCAGCGGCTCCCAGTTCGATCCCGAAGTGGTTCGAGCCTTCCTGAACGTCTCGCTCGGTCGCCGTTGGTTGGCCGGGCCATTCGCTTCGTTGATGAATCTGCCGTTTGGCTCGGTTGGCGGTGTGGTCAGTCCGCTGCCGGCTGCAATAGCGGCAGCCGCGATCGCAGTCGGTGTCGGTTCGATGCCGGCAGCCCCAGTCTCCGACGACGTGCTGGCCTTCGCATCAGATACCACGGTGGAGGTGGCGATGCCCGAAGCCGAAGCGGCTCGTGCCGAGCGTCAGGTCACCGTTGCCCCTCCCAGCACTGCCACATCCACTCCCCTCTCCTCGGCGCCCCGAGCAACCACCACAACCATCTCTGAACCCGACCCATCGACCACTACGCTGCTCGACCCGCTCGCCACGACAGCGCCTCCCTCGACATCCACCTCATCGACCACCTCGCCGACCACCGCACCGACCACCGCACCGAGCACCACTCAGAATCCGCCAACAACGCCGGCCGCGCCCTCGACAACCACCACCACGACCACCTCCACAACGACCGCCGCCGCCAGCCGGGCCCCCGCTGCGGAGCCGCCGAGTTCACCGGCGAGGATGCCGGCCCCGTCGTCATCGGCGAGCACGCCGAGCCCCCCACCCACAACGCCAACGAC
>JBLYYW010000529.1:0-3935 GCA_048550155.1 Acidimicrobiales bacterium
CGACGGGGGCGGGGGTGTGGAACTCGATGTGGACGTCGTCTCGGGGATGGTTGTCGTGCCGCCCCCCGTGACCGGTGGTGCGGTTGTCGGCGGGAGCGTCACCTGGATTGTGAACGACACATCGGTGGCCATGGCAGGAGAACCGCTGTCGCTCACGCGGATGGTGACGCTCTGAGTGCCCTGTGGTCCCGCATCGTTCCAGCGCACTTGGCCGCTCGCATCGACGGTCATCCCGGCAGGCCCAACCAGAACTGCATAGCTCAGGGGCCCGTCCGGATCGGACGCTGCGATGGGAATCACGATCCCATCGTCGATGACCACGGTCTGGTTCGGCACTGGAGACACCGTTGGGGGTGCGTTCATTGCGACATCGCTGGCCGTGACCGTCCATGTTGACGATCCCGACAGCAGGTTCGGTTGAGTCGCCACGACTTGGACGGTCACCGGACCGGCGACGGTCGGAACGAAGGTGATCGTTCCGGTTGATGGATCGATCGACATGCCAGGCGGCACGGGTCCTTGCAGGGACCACGTCAGGGCGACCGCCGGCAGATCAGGGTCCGAGCCGGTGACGGGCTGGACCGTTGCCAGGCCGACGGTGGCACTGCCGTCAGGAATCGCCGCGACGAGGGGCGGTTGGTCGTCTTCGACCACCGACAACACAAACGTCTCGGACACTGTGACACCACCACCGGTGAGGCTGAGGGTGATGGAGAAGCTTGATCCGCCGTCGGTTTCTGATGGTGTCCACGCGAGTGCGCCGGTGGAGGGGTCGATCGTCATTGCGGGCGGCATCCCGCTGGCACTCCAGGTGACCGGTGAACTGTCGGGGTCCGTCCCCACCGGAGCCAGGGTGTAGGGAATCGATTCGGTGGCGGTTTGGGGTCCGGGGTTGGTGAGGACGGGTGGGAGGGCGCCGGTGACGGCGACGACCGGACCGAACTCCGAGGTCGATCCCGTTCCGTTCGTCTGCGAGGCGGTCACGTGTGTGGCGGCGAGCGCTGGGAATGTGTTGTCGATGGTGCCGTCGGGCTGGACGACGGTCTGAAATATTCTGGTGATCGCTAGCCCGGTTCCCAAATCACCCTCGTACAGCTCGATCGAACTGTTGGGACACCCGGTGCCGGTCAAATGCCATGATGCCCCAATCACCTCGACGGCAATCGCTGGAGAGTCCAGACCCTGGTTCCCGTAGCCGGGGGTGGGTCCGCATCCGACGCCGTCGTTGGGTGTGGGTCCATCGGGAAGATCCGCTGTGGCGGGGCCGATCAGGTCGATCGTCGCGGCCCCGCTGATTCCACCGCCGAGTGCCCCAAAGGCATTGCCAGAGATCGTCACCTGCGAGGCAGGCCGGCCCGGTGTTGGCACCCCGTTGTCGCCAACCACTGCCACAGCTGAACCGACACCGTTGAGGATCGAGTTGTCCTGCACCGTGGATCCTGTGCCATACACACGGACTCCGAACTGCTCGATTCCGCCCGCCCCGAAGCCGTCGATGGTGTTGTCGTTGATCGTGATGGCGCTGCCGGTCTGAACGAGGTCGACACCGCCTCCGCGGCTGCCCGAGATGTGGTTGAGTGAAATCGTTCCGCTGCCTCCCGCCTGAATGGTTATGCCATCAGCAGTCGAGGGTGCGGCCTCCAGGCCGGTTTGGAGCAACTGGTTCCGATCGATGAGGAACGCGGGCTGGGTTGCTTCAATTCTCACGCCACTCTGTTTGGTGAATCCGATCACGTTTTGTTGGACAGTCGCCTGCTGTCCGCCGAGCACCCTCACACCTTGATTGAGCCGGTTGCTCGAGCCCGGGTCGCCCTGAGTGGCGATGTCCAGGCCCAACGCCGTAGTGGTGATCGTGACCGAGCTGGTCGTGTCGGCACCACCGGTGCCAACCTCGACGCCGTCGTCGAAGCCGAGCATTGCGACGTTCTGTACGACGGCGGTCGGGGCCTGCACTCGAATGCCGTCCATCGTCGGTTCGGTTGCCCGGTTTCCCCAGAGCAGTAGCTCGGGTAGGTCGACGGTTCCGATGGCCTGGGTGTTCGCCCCGACACCGGGGTCGGGAAGGATCGGAGTCGCGGTGCCATCGATTCCGTTGACGGGTGAATTCCACTGCCGGGCGTTTCCGTCGACGGTTGTGTCGGCATCGGTGATCGGTGGGAGACCTGCGGTCAGGCTCAGCTGCCACCATGTGTGGCCTCCGCCGCTTGCGTTGGTGGGCACCGCAGGCACAAACCTCATCGTGTTCGGCCCAGCGACGGCGTTTGCATTCTGAAGGAACTGCCGCATGGTCCCCTGGACGGTGCGGGTTCCTTCGGGGGCAAGGTCGGTTCCGTCGCCGCCTTGGAGATTGGTGACAACGTTGAACGAGAAGCCGGTGTCGAGATCGAGCCGCGGTGCGGAGGCGTCGGTTCTGAAGACGTGTTCGGAAGTGACGATGCTGCTCGCAGTATCGGAGCCGGTGCCGGTCCGGCCTCCGACAACCGGGCCGTCGGCCGAAGTGAGCTCCACCCCACCCGATCCGTTTGCCCGAAGCGAGCCGGCCGGTCCGAAGGTCTGATCCGACCAGACATCGGTTCCGACGAAACCGCCGTTGAGAGCGGCGGGTGCGACCGTCCGAGAGTCAACGGTGATCCAGAAGTTGCCGGCGATCGCATTCGCAAACGTCCACCGGCCGGTTGCGTCGGTGGTCAATGTCTCGAGCAGCGGATCACCGGCGTCGGGGGTCTCGAGGCCCGGGGCGTTGGAAGCGAGGTCCCGGTACACCCGCACGGTGGCGCCGGGTGCCGGTGTCGCATCGCTCATGTCGGCATCGCCATTCAGGTCGATCAGCACTCGCCCACTGATCAGCTGAAGACCGCTGTTCTGAGAGAACTCACTGGTGGCCCCGAGCCCAGTGTCAGTGGCGGTAGCCGTTATCTCGGTCACCCCAGCGCTCGGAATGTTGATCGTGAACGCACCTGCTCCGTTGGCGGTTCCGCTCGCCAAGAAGGCTGCGCCCTCGCCGTGAGGTAGTGGTACCGCAGGCTCGGTCTCCCCCGAGCCGGGCAGAGCGCTGAAGATTTCGACGACACAGCCCCCGCAGGCCGTGCCCGTCACGTCAACGGTGCCAGGACCCCCGGGAGCCACCGCGGTTATGACAGGGAAGTCGAGGAACGCGTTGCCTGCGTCCGCGGTGACTCCGCCGTCGTTGAGCGTGATCCCGTCCCCGTTGATGAAGTTGTCGGTGGTTGCGACGTGGTTGTCGATCGCCAGGCCGGCGTTGTCGAAGAAGTGATTTCGGGAGATCACCGCTCGACCTGCGATGCGCCCCTGGGCAGTGTTTTCGCCCGCGACAACGATGCCCGGGCCATTATTGTTCTGAAAGACGTTCCTACGAATCGTGCCGGTGAAGTCACCGATGCGCACGCCACCACTCTGACCAGCAAAATCTCCACAATTCAGGAACGTGTTGTCTTCGACCACGAGGCCGGCGTTGAATCCGTCTACGCAGAAATCGTTGGCTCCGAAGAAGCGGTTGCCGCTCACCGTCATCCCGGCCGACGTGGCCTGCGCATTGAAACCGTCGGTTCCTGCTCCCCCCATCTCGGTCCCGGTGATGGTAGGGCTCGGGCTGAAGTTGAAGTCGAGGAAGACGCTGCCGGCCTCGGTGAGATAGCTATCTCGCACGACGATGCTGGGTGCATATTGGCCTGAGATCAAGGTGGAAGCGTTGGCTGCGTTTGGCGCCACCGTGCTGGGATCGATCGTGCCGACCACGATGCTGTCCACCACAACGTTTGGGATGTTTGCTGCGCTCGTGCCCTCTATGCGCAGCGGTGTCGAAGTGGATCCGCTCCCGAGATGCACGTGTCGCACCTCACTCCGCGCCGGGAGGAGCCCACCCGAGGGTTGGAGAAGAATCGGCTGGCCGACGATCTGGAGCTCAGGTCGGCCCA
>JBLYYW010000530.1:0-7778 GCA_048550155.1 Acidimicrobiales bacterium
CGGCGCTGGGGCGCCTCCTCACTAACCGAGTGTCGGCGCTGCGCGCCGAACTCGCCCGGAGGGAATCAATGTGTGAATCATGTCCGATTGTTGACTGGGAGAAGGAACTCCCGACCATACGGTCGTTCCTGGCGAGGAGAATTGATGCCGCTATGACCGATCACATCGTGTGGTTCGATCGATACGACCACGACCACAAGCCGTTCGTCGGTGGCAAGAACGCCAGTCTCGGCGAGATGATGATGGCCGAACTCCCGGTTCCGCCGGGCTTCGCCGTGACCACGGTTGCCTACGAGCAAATGTGGTCAGACGCTGACCTGGTGAACGACATCAATAGTCTCCTGCGGTCGATCGATCACGATGACTTCGCAGGCAACCGCCGCATCTCTAATGAGATCCGGGCCCGTATCGAGGCGGTACCGATCCCGGACTCGGTATCCACCGACATCGCCGAGGCCTACCAGGCCCTGTGCACCCACTGCGGCGTTGACGATCTTCCGGTTGCGGTGCGCTCCTCGGCAACCGCAGAGGATTTGCCCGACGCTTCCTTTGCCGGCCAGCAAGACACCTTCCTCTGGATCAAAGGTGCGGAAGGTGTCATCGACCATGTGCGCAAGTGTTGGTCGTCAATCTTCACGGACCGGGCCATCGCCTATCGCCACTCGATGGGATACTTGCACCAGGCGATTGCCATGTCAGTGGGTGTTCAGAAGATGATCGATCCGGTGGCGTCTGGGGTTGCGTTCACGCTGAACCCGACCAATGGGGATCGATCCCAAGTGGCCATCGACTCGTCGTGGGGCTTGGGCGAAGCGGTGGTGTCAGGCGAAGTGACACCCGACAACTTCCTGGTCGACAAGGTATTGCGCGAGGTCATCAAGCGCGAGATTTCCGACAAACACATCGAGTATCGACTTACCGATGGCGGAACCGTGGAGAAGGTTCCCGTGCCCGACGAGCGCCGTAGGACCTCATCGGTGACCGACGACGAATTGGTGGC
The DNA here is from genome assembly GCA_048550155.1 of Acidimicrobiales bacterium. Taxonomy (GTDB): domain Bacteria; phylum Actinomycetota; class Acidimicrobiia; order Acidimicrobiales; family SZUA-35; genus JABDIY01. The sequence goes on from JBLYYW010000530.1 coordinate 1,001, forward strand.
CATTGCGATCCTGGCTCGCCGGTCCGAAAAGCATTACGGGTGCCCCCAGGATGTGGAGTGGGCGTTGGATCGGCACCTGCCGCATGGAGAGAACGTCGTGATGTTGCAGAGCCGACCCGAAACGGTGTGGTCGCAGAAGAAGAAGGCGCCGGTTTCATCGGGCAACTACGACCCAATGAGTTCCATTGTGTCCACGCTCGTGTCGCCGTTGCACAAGAAGAAATAGTCAAGTCGAAGTATCAGAATCAGGAACTACGAAAAGGGGAAACCACCAATGAGCGAGAATCGCTTTCCGAGTCCATTCGAGATCGAGGGCCCGCAGGATGTCGACGGCTGGGAGGAGCTGTACCCGTACTCCACGACCTTCGGCGAACATCGCAAGGACTACGAGGACAACCGATTCTGGTTCTGGGACTCCATGCACTGGGGCAAAGCCCTCACACCGTGGGATTCCACGTTCTTCGAGTTGGCCATCGCGTCGCTGAGCCAGATGAACAGTCGTCACTATCGGATCCCACCTGCTGACGGCGTCGACTTCCGGATCTTGTACGGCTACGGGTACCTGTCACCGGTCGGTGTGGACCCGAGCCAGATCGAGGCACGTGTTCCACAGTTCATGGAGCGGGCGGGGTTCTATTTCGGGAACTGGGACGATCTCTACGAGAAGTGGCTGGTGAAGGTGAAGGACACCATCGACGAAATCGAGGAGATCAACTTCGGTCCATTGCCGGAGATGGAGGACCTCTCGGTCATCACCGACGGAGTTGGCTACGGATCCGGCTATTCGCTGATCAGTCAGTACAACACGTTCAAAGATCTGATCCTGAAGGCGTGGAACTACCACTTCGAATTCCTCAACCTCGGGTACGCCGCATATCTGGATTTCTTCGGGTTCTGCAAAGAGGCGTTTCCCTCGATCCCTGACCTTGGTATCGCCAAGATGGTCGCCGGCGTCGAGGTTGACCTGTTCAAGCCCAATGAAGAACTCAAAGGGTTGGCCCAGAAGGCTGTGGACCTCGGGATCGCCCGGGTGTTCGACGATCCCGACAACGTGTCGCTCGAGGGTGACGCCGGTGCAGAGTGGCAAGCTGCCTGGGACCTGGCAAAGGACCCGTGGTTCAACTTCACCTCCGGGAACGGCTTCTATCACTTCGACAAGATTTGGGTCGAGCATCCCGAAATCCCGTACGCATTCATCAAGGACTACATCGCCCGGATCGAAGCCGGTGAGGACATCTCTCGCCCGATCGATGCGATCAGGGCCGAACGCGACCGGGTGGTCGAGGAATATCGCGATTTGCTCGACTCGGATGAGGATCGAGAAGCGTTCGACGGCAAGTTGGGTCTCGCCCGGGTGGTGTTCCCCTACGTCGAGAACCACAACTTCTACATCGAACATTGGACCATGTCGGTGGTGTGGCGGAAGGTGAAAGAGCTGGGCGCCACACTCGAGAAGGACGGGCTGCTGAACTCGGCGGACGACCTGCTCTTCCTGCGCCGCGACGAGGTCAACGAGCTGCTGTGGGACTATTACAGCAATTGGGCCATCAACAGCCCCACCGTGTCGGCTGTTCACTGGGCCCCGATAGTTGAGCGGCGGCGAGAGATCCACGCCAGGTTGTCCGAGTGGAAGCCGCCCAAAGCCTTGGGTGAGCCACCCGAGGTGATCACTGAACCGTTCACCATCATGCTGTGGGGAATCACCAGTGAGTCGGTCGACAACTGGCTCGGAAGTGGCGACGCCGCCGAGAATGAACTCTCCGGGATGGCTGCATCGCCCGGTTCGGTAGAGGGTCTCGCTCGAATCATCCATGACCCCGACGAGGTAGAAGACCTCGAGCAGGGCGAAATCTTGGTGGCACCGATCACCGCGCCGAGCTGGGCGCCGGTGTTCCCCAAGATCCAGGCCTGTGTCACCGACATCGGGGGAATGATGAGCCATGCCGCCATCGTGTGCCGCGAGTACGGGGTCCCCGCAGTGACCGGCACCGGGTTTGCCACAGACAAGATCAAGACCGGCGATCGGATCCGAGTCGACGGCTCGACCGGAACGGTAACCATCCTCTAACCACCTGAACCCGCCCTGAGCGGAGTCAGATCCCAAGGAGCACGACATGCTGACAAAGGAACAGAACGACGCTCTGACCCAGGTCGGGCCAGGCACGCCGATGGGCACGGTGCTGCGCCACTACTGGTATCCGGTGGCCTTTGTTCGGGAGCTCGACGAGTTCCCGGTGAAGCGAGCTCGGCTGCTCGGTGAAGACTGGGCTGTGTTCAAGACAGACGACGGTGGGTACGGCATCGTCGACGAACGATGTCCCCATCGTGGAGCCTCGCTGGTCTACGGCATCGTCGACCATGACGGACTGCGGTGCGGCTATCACGGGTGGAAGTTCGACACCGACGGCCAGTGCGTCGAGATTCTGGCCGAGCCTGACAGCTCGCCGAAGTTCCGTGAAGGGTGTGCGGTGCGATCCGGCGAGGCACAGGCGCTGGGTGGTCTCGTGTGGGCCTACGTCGGCGACGGACCGGCTCCCGAGCTGCCCCGCTATGAGGCCTATGTCATGAACGGCATCCGCGACATCGGCCACTGCGTGATCCCGTGCAGCTGGCTCCAGATCATGGAAAACGCCGTCGATCCCTATCACGTCGAGGCCTTGCACGGAAACTACTTCGAGTTCATAGCGGATCAGCAGGGCACTCCGATGCCTGGCTCGTTCGGTGGCAACAAACACGAAAAGGTTGCGTTCGATCCCTTCGACCACGGAATCATCAAGCGTCGGCTGCTGGTCGGCCAAGACGAGGAATCCGACGATTGGAAGATCGGGCATCCCCTGGTGTTCCCCTACAAGATGTGGGTCGGCGGCAACGGCGTCTATCAGATGCAGATCCGGGTACCGGTCGACGACACCCACACGCACGTGATGTTCTACACCGTCCATGCACCCGAAGGCGGGGCGCTTCCTGACGATCCACCCTGTGTCGACTATCCGATCGAGTACATGAACGAGGACGGCACCTACATCGTCGACTACATCGAAGGCCAGGACATCATGGCGTGGATCACCCAGGGCGCCATCGCCGATCGAACCAACGAAAAGCTCACCAAGAGCGATGTCGGAGTGGTCGCCTGCCGCCGTATGTACAAAGAAGCCATCGAGGCGGCGGCCGAGGGCCGGGATCCGGTGGCAGTCGTCCGTGAACCTCACGATGTGATCAAGCTGCCGTTGGAACGATCCAAGTTCGGGCGGGGCGCAGAGTTCGCCAGTGACTGGATCGACAACGGGTCCATGCGTTACAGCCCACAGGCCGCCGAGATGAAGAAGCTCCACATCGACGCCGCCGCTGCCCGGGCGGATCTTGCGCCTACCGACGCCGGGTCCAACTGATGGCAGTTGATCATGCCCACTGGGCCCAGTACCTCTTGGCGGCTGTCGACGAACGGCGGGAGGTGCAGGCCATCACAAAGCAGGTGGACGAGCTTTCGATCGACGACGCGTATGCCATCCAGGCCGCGCTTCTCGAACTACAACTTGGTCGGGGAGACACCCTTGCCGGGGCAAAGCTGGGCCTTACGTCTGTCGCCAAGCAAGAACAGATGGGTGTGAGCGAACCGGTCTACGGATGGGTTCCGGCATCTTCGGTACTGCAGGAACGTGTGGTCGATCTGAGCGAACTGATCCATCCCCGCTGTGAGCCCGAGATCGTGTTCGTGCTGGCGGAAGACCTCGCTGGGCCAGGGATCACTGCCGATGACGTTCTCGATGCGACAGACACGATCACTGGCGGCATCGAGATCATCGACTCCCGATTCGAAGCGTTCTCGTTCACCCTGCCCGACGTGATTGCCGACAACACGTCGGCGGCTCGGGTCGCTGTGGCCGATGACGGAGCCGGACCCCGAGACATCGACCTTGTCACCGAGGGCTGCGTTTTCGAGATCGATGGGGAGATCACCGGCACCGCCACCGGAGCGGCCCTGTTGGGCGACCCCGCAGCCTGCGTTGCGATGTTGGCCAACCATCTCGGCACACACGGCCAGAAGCTCCAGGCCGGGTGGATCGTGATGGCCGGCGCAGCAACCGATGCCCGCCCTCTGAACGATGGCACGGTGGCAACGGCCCGCTACAGCCACCTCGGTTCGGTCACTGTCACCGGGAAGGCATAGCGCTGTGCCGTTGGTGAACGTCCATATGGCCAAGGGTCGCAGCCCGGAGCAGAAGAAGGCTCTGATGGACGCCATCACTGATGCCATGGAGACCCACATCGGCGCACCCCGGAGTTCGGTGCGGGTGTGGATAACCGAGATGGACAACACCGACTTCATGGCAGGTGGGGAACTCCTGGCCGACAAACAGGCGCGTTTGGCCCGGGAGGCTGAGCAGAGCTAGCGCCACGCGGACGCTTGCTTCATTCGGACAACACAATGTTCATTCGGACAACACAATTCTTGTCCGTCGATGCTGCCATGGGCTTCCGGCCAGCCATCGCTGTCACACCCGTTCGTCATACTCGGGGTATGGATTCGGCGGAAGGCACTACGGGTTCGGGCCTTCTTGGTGCGGAGCGGGCTGTTCTCGAACAGATCGGTTCCCTGATCGACCGGGTCGCCGGCACAGATCCGACGGCCTTGTCTCGGGAGGAGTTGGCCGAGATTGTGTCGGACATGGCGGCGGAGTCTGAACGGTTATCGGCGATGGCGGGCCGGTTCATGGAACTGGGTGAGCGTTCGGCGTGTTCGTACACCAAAGGCGAGTCCACCATGATCGGTCTGGTGAATGCCAAGGGTCGTGTGTCCCGACCGCGGGCTGCGTCCATGCGTCGTGCGGGTCGGGCGGTGTACCGGTTGCCCAGCTTTCATGCGGCGTTGCTGGCGAGGCGGATCACGTTGGCCCATGTTGATCTGATGTGTAAGTGGGCCAAGAAGGCGAACTCTGAACAGGTACGGGATGCTGAGGAAGCGTTGGCGGCCGTAGCGGTGCTCTCCACGCCGGAGGAGTTCGAAGACGCGCTACGCACCTGGGTTGCGGTCGCTGACCCGCACGAGCATCTGGATGAGTTCCTCCGGTCCCAGGCCCGCCGCCACCTACACCTGCAACCGGATCTGTTCTCCAACGTGCATGTCACCGGAGTGTTGGATCCGCTGTTGGGGGAGCAGGTGATGAACACCATCCTCGCCAACGCTGTCCGGCTCCAAGCCCGAGATCGAGATCTGTCGATCGCTCAAGCCAACCACGACGCCCTCGTCCAACTGGTCCTAGACCCCAACGGCAAAGGCGCGGTTCGGCCAAACCTGGAGATCCTCGTCCCCTCAGAGAACACTCCACCCAGCCAGGTGTCCGAGATCGACTGCTCTGCGCGGGTGCCGGTCGTTGGTGACCGAGGATTCTCCACCGTCTTCTACCCACGTACCGCTGGTGGGAACCTCATCCCTCCAGCCATCATCAACCAGCTTCGGCCCCACTCGATGACCCGGCATCACCCGGTCACAGCTGACGGGTCCCTCGCATCAGACCTGCCGGCCGGGCGACACTTCACCCATGTGCAGCGGCGCATGATCCGACTGAGAGACCGCTGCTGTCAACACTCCGGTTGCCGGCGGCCCACCAGAGCCTGTGAATACGACCACATCCGGGCGTGGTCGGCCCGGGGACCAACGCTGGTGTCCAATGGGCAGCTTCTCTGCCCGTTCCATCACCGATGGAAACACCGGCACGACCCGAGCCACCGAACACCAGTCTCGATCCTGTTCACCGACAGTCCCCTCATCGTCCAACGCGAATAGACCGAACCCTTCGTTCCTTCCGCACATTGATACGTTCCCGCTGGCACCCAGCCCAACAAGGCAGGGCCACACCCGCGCCCCGGATTCTGGTTCGCAAGAGTTGGGCCGAGGTAGAGACTTTGCGTACAACGTCCCTCGACGTCCGATCCGTTCGTCGTGTCCATACGCATGTGCTTCAGTTGACTTGGGAGGAATAATGACATCAAACGGAGACCGATCCGAAGACCACCAGGCGTTCTGGGATGTGGCCGAGCCATTCCTGGGCCGGCGGGATCTGGTAGAAGGAACGATGATGGGGCACCAATGCCTTCGGACTGCCGGCGGCGGCTTCGTGGCAACCGTCGAACGTAGCTCTGGATCACTTGTCGTGAAATTGCCGAAAGCTCGGGTCGCAGCGTTGATCGAGGCCGGCGAAGGCCAGCCATTCGCCCCCGCCGGCAAGGTCTTCAGCGAGTGGGTGGCGATCCCTGCCTTTGATGAACAACAGTGGACCAAACACATCGAGGCGAGCATGGCGTTCGTCGACGGCACGGAGTAATTCGATGGCCTTCGAAGGGTACTCACCAGATGGGTTGGCGTTCCTCAACATCCTCGGCTCGAAGGACAAGGTCTGGTTCGACGCCAACAAGAAGACCTACCAAACGAGCCTCGTCGCTCCCACGAAGGCGTTCGTCGTCGACGTCGGCGATCGACTGGCCGAGACCATCTCCCCCCACATCGTCGCTCAGCCCAAGACCAACGGGTCGATCTCGCCGATCAACAACGATCTCCGTTTCTCGCCCGACAAGTCGCCCTACAAGGATCACCTCCTTCTGAAGTTCTGGGAGGGCGACAACAAGAAGACTGCGCCGACGTTGTGGGTGCGGATCTCCACGTCTGATGTGGGCTTCGCAACCGGATCGGCCATTCAGGATCTGAATCGTTGGCGAGAACTGATCGATGATGACGCCGCCGGGGCAGAACTCGCCGATGCGCTGGTGGAACTGGGCGAAG
>JBLYYW010000531.1:0-4830 GCA_048550155.1 Acidimicrobiales bacterium
CCCCTCCGACACTCGAACAAGTGTTCGATCATCTGTTGGGAGGGTGATTGAGCACAGCCATCTTTTCAAGGAACGATAAGAAAGGTGAACGCCGGCGACGGTCGCCCTTCCGGTAGCTGCGGCTATTGCTCGGCTTCGGTGGGCCGATGCTGGAAGGCATCGCCGTGACTGCGTGGAAGTCGCCGTCGCTTCATCGGTAGCGCATCTCGCCCGAGGCGCGGCAAACGGCAACGCTTTCCGCCTCGCGATCATGGGCGCTCGTTGGGACGCCGCCGCGCGGGACCGCGACCACCTCCCCATGAGCCCAACGTCGGAGATCGAGTCGAGCACTGTGGTCGTCGTCGACTTGGGCCGTTCGGAAGGTTGAGGCGACGGATTGATCATTCGCGACTGGCGCCGTCGATGACGAGTTCGACGAGGTTGTCGGCGAGATCGTTGGTGATGGGTTCGCCGGTGAGAAGTAGTCGGAGCCAGAGCGGGCCGATGACGGTTTCGATGTTGAGGTTGGCGTCGACTGACGATGGAAGCTCACCGCGTTCGATGGCTCGCTCGACGACCCGGGCGGAGAGGGCGAGGCGGTGAGCCCAGAAGCCATGCATTGCCGCGGCGAGTTCGTCGGAGGCTGCCGCGATTGACCGGGATCGTCTCGAACCGCCTTCGGTGCCGATGTTGGCCACGACCTCCCTGGCGAGCAGACGTAGGTCTTCGGTCAAGTTGCCGGTGTTAGGGATCGGTACCGCATCAGCGCTGTGCAACGCAGCGGCAGCAGCCGTGAGGTCGGCCTTGGTGGGCCACCGTCGATACACGGTTGTCTTGTGGACCCCGGCGCGGGCAGCGACGTCTAGCGCTGACGATGCCATGGGGCAGGCGTGGAACGTTTCGAACGCGCCAGACAAGACCATGCGCCAGGTGCTTCAGATGTTCGCAGACACCTTCGGGCAACCGCTCAAGATCCAAACACTGCCCAAGCCGCTCATGTCCGCGCTGGGCCTTTTCAACGGCGATATCAAGGAACTGAAAGAGATGCTCTATCAGTGGGAGCGTCCATTCCTTGTCGACGGTTCCAAGTTCGCCGACCGTTTCTGGTCCGACGTGACCCCCTGGGATGCCGGCGTCACCGAGACAGCCCGTTCCTACTCAACAAGCTGAAGCCGATCAGACCATCCGATACCAAACCGTTCGGCGCTTTGGTTTCAGGGCAGCGGGTTCGCTTTGTACCAGTCGAGGGTTGTCTGGAGCGCGGTGCTATGTGGTGTGGGGTCGGCTCCGAAGGTGTCGGCGAACGCCTGGTGGGACAGGACCAGTGGTTGTTCGAATTGGTCGAGAATCTCTGCGACCTCGCCGACGTCGGCGTTGAATCGTCCGATCGCTCGCACGAAAAGACCTGAGACGCGCGAGCCACGAATCTTTGGGGGCAGTCCTGCTATGTCGAATGCGAGCTGTATGAGTTGTCGGTGGGTGAGCGTTGGTGCGGCCGGAAGATGCCAAGTCCTTCCGATTGCTTCGTTGTGGTTGCCGAGGGTTGCGAGTCCGTATGCGACGTCATCGACGAAGGCGTACGTGTGGGGCGCGTCGATGTTGCCGACGATGCTGACGGCCTTGCCTGCGAGCAGTGGGTAGAAGTGGCGTTGGCCGAGCGTTGAGTTGAACGATGAGTTGAGCGCGCCTGGTCCGTACATGTCAGCGGACCTCCCGATCGCGCCCCGGATCTTCGATTCCCCCACCGCCTTCAGGAACGTGGCGGCCATCTCCGCTCGCAGGCGCCCCTTCCTCGTTTTCGCCAAGGCGGGGGTTGTCTCGGTCAGGGGCTCGGGTCCGTGCTCAAAACAGTGGAGGGTGTCGTGGTAGACCAACATCGCGCCTGTTGTGGTCGCCGCCTCGATCGCAGCATCGAGCCGTGGCGGGAAAAGGCCGTACCAGTCGACGTAGTGAGCGTTGAGGCACAGGTACACGACGGCGGCATCAGCGCACGCAGAGATCACGGCTTCGACATCGGCCCCGTCGATCACACGCGGAGTCGTGCCCGGCATGTCGTAGGCCAGGTTGGCCATGATGCTGTAGAGATCAACGTCGTGACCGGCCGCTCTGAGGATCCGTTCCAGGGAGACCCCGAGTGGTCCGGCTCCCAGCACCACCTGTCTCATGCGGGAGGGTGTTCCTTGAACCAGGCAACTGTTTGGCGGACAGCTTCGGCATGAGGTGTGACATCTCTGCCGAATGCCTGCTCATACTTGGAGCTGTCGACCAGCCATGGGGTAGTGAATTGATAGACCTTCTCCCTCTTGAGCCGCTTCATGTCAGCGTTGAAGAGTGCCAGCATGTTCAGCAACATCCCGTTGGCCGATCGGATCTTCGGCTCCTGGCCCAGCTCGGTGAAGATCATGTCGAACAGTTGCCGACTGGTAATCGGCTCGGCACTGGGAACGTGCCACGCCTGGCCCAGCGCTTCCTCGCGTTGGCCGAGGGTGACAAGCGCCCGGGCGCAATCATCGGCGTAGGTGTAGGTATGGACCGCGTCGAGGTCACCCAGGAAGTTCGCCGGCTTGCCCGCTGCGACGGGTCCGAAGACCTGATCACTGCCGATCCCGTGTCGGACATTGGGGCCGTAGATATCCGATGCCTGCCCGACTGTGGCACGCACCCTCCCGCTCCGATGAGCCTGCAAAGCCTGCTCGTTCATCGCCGCGTAGAACTTTGCGCTCTGCCGATCGCCCACGGCGTGAGGGCTGTCCTCCGACATCGGCCCGAGCGTCGGGTCGTACATGTAGAGGTTGCTGGCAACCACTAGCTTCGCTGCCGACTCAGCAGCGACGTCGATGATGGCATCCTGCTCGACGGGAAACAGGCATTGATAGACCACCGCCGCTCCCTCCATGACGCGCCGCACATCGTCGGCTCGTGCAGCATCGGCAGCCACCAGATCAACTCCAGATGGAACCAAGGCCCGGCCGCTGCGATTTACGCCCCGCACCTCGAGTCCTTGGCCCGCGAGTTCCCGGATCACCGCATTGCCGATACCGCCACTCGCCCCGAACACTACGTGTAACTCGGACATGACGAACCACGCCTCGCCTGGCGACCACCCTCGGGCCCCAGATTCCATTCTGCCCGCGCCTCGCTTCCCCGGCAAGGCCCGGTCACATCAGCGGCGGGGCCGTCATCCACAACGAGTACGCGCTCGCAGCGAACGTCGTCGTGGTTGTCAGTAACGCGACGTTTGGCACTCTGCGACATGGTCAGCGTCACGTCGGACCGACAGCTCAGGCCGTCGTTCGTGCGAGCCGTGGCCCCGACTGGAGGCTTGGTGCACTCAGCACTGTTTGCTCTGCTACCGCATCGTCACCGGCTCAGGATGCAGCCGAGGATGGTCGATCCCGGGTCCGGTGGTGTCGTCGGTGGTTTCGGAGATGCCGAATCGGTCGTGGAATCGTCGGAGGGGAGCTGGGGCCCACCAGTTTGCTTCGCCGGCGAGTTTCATGAATGCCGGTACGAGCGTGGCGCGTACGATCGTGGCGTCCATGACGACGGCAAGTGCGAGGCCCAGGCCGAACATTTTCATGAAGGTGACGCTGCTGGTTCCGAAGGCGAGGAACGTGATGGCTAGGAGTGCGGCGGCGGCTGTCACGATGCCACCGGTGCGCTCGAGACCAAGGGCTACTGCGGTGTCGTTGTCGCCGGTTCGGTCGTGTTCTTCCTTGATTCGGCTTAGGAGGAAGACCTCGTAGTCCATTGAGAGGCCGAAGGCGATGCAGAACATCAGGATCGGCATGGCGACGTCGGTTGTGCCGCTGGCGGTGAAGCCGAGGAGGCCGGCTCCGTGTCCTTCTTGGAAGATCCACACCATTGCCCCGAACGTGGCGGTCAGACTCAGCGTGTTGAGTAGTAGTGCTTTGAGGGGCACCAGGATCGACCCGAACATCATGAACAGGAGAACGAACGTGGCGACAGCGATGATCGCGATGGCGGCGGGAAGTCGGCTGCTGATCGCTGCTTTGGTGTCGACCAGGTTCGCCGATGCTCCACCGACCAGTGTCTCGAAACCAGGTTCCATCGAGCGGAGGTCGTGGACGAGTTGTTCTCCTTCTGGTGAGACCGGCACGACCGACGGGACGACGCTGAGCCACGTTCCCGTGGCGTTTTCGAACCGTGCGGTCGCCGGCGACGGTGGAGCCACGAGGGATCCCGCTGCGTAGCTTCCCGTGATCGCATCTACCCGTCCCACACCTGAGACCGCGGAGATCTCGGCGGCGTAGGCATCGATGATTGCTGGGTCTGTGATGCTTGGTGCGACGATGGGGAAGGCGGCGCCTTCGTCGGCGGAGAATTCGTCGGCGAGCGTCTCGGACACCGTTCGACTCTCGGCTCCGGCGGGCAGAACTCGCTCGTCGGGGAGCCCGAAGTCGACGCTGAGGAACGGAAGACCGAGCAGGATAAGTGCGGTGGTCACGACAGCAGCGATGGTGATTGGGCGGCGCATCACGGTTGTGGCCACACCGTGCCAGAAACCCCCACCGGCTGGTGTCGTCTCCTTCCGGCGGATCCGGCCCTTGTCAACTCGTGGGCCAAGGATCACGAGGACGGCCGGAAGGCTCACGATCGCAGCGAGTGCGGCGACGAGTACGACGACGACGCCGGCGTAGGCGAACGAACGCAGGAAGTAGAGCGGGAACACGAGGAGAGCGGCGAGTGATACCGCGACGGTGAGGGCACTGAACGCCACGGTGCGTCCGGCTGTGTTGATCGTGGTCCGAACCGAGCTCTCGATGTCGTCGCCAGCGGCTTGTTGTTCACGGAACCGTGAGACGACGAACAAGCTGTAGTCGATGGCCA
>JBLYYW010000532.1:0-10096 GCA_048550155.1 Acidimicrobiales bacterium
GGTGACGATTCCCATACACAGCGAGCTGACCGGCCTCCTTGTTTTCCCTGTTCAGAGCGTTGTCACACCCTTTCAGTACGATGAGATCATGAGAGAAGACGCGGCGGAAGACAATCTGGAAGACCCCCTTGAAACGGCGCACAACGCCTTGGCCGGAGGACCTCGGCGGATTCTGACCGGGCGGCCCCCGCCCGCAGAGATCGAGCATTTGATGGGCAAGGTTCGGGCGCTGAGCCGACTTATCGATGGCTGGATCGCAGCACTCGGGTCGGTCGCTGAGACCAATGCCGAGGCTGGCAACGGTCCCGTGCTAGAAGAAGTGCTCGGAGCAGGAGACCTGGTAGCTCGTTCAACGGTCTCCGCCGATGCTGGCCGCGTCCGGGTTCTCGGTCGTTTCAGCGAGGTCGGTGCCGCCATTCGGAACGGATCGGCATTACCGGCGAACGTCGATTCGCTCGCTAGCACCCTCACGAAGATCACGGAGTCCGAAACCGAAGCATTCATCGCCTTCGATGGCGGGCTCGCCGAACGAATCGCCCACGCCAAAGCTGATTCGTTTCGACGCTATGTCAATCGATGCGTCGATCGGATCCGCCGGGACAATGGTCTCGACGCTGCTCGTCGAAACCGGGCCGCGGCGTCGTGCAGCCTCACTGCGCGCCGGGACCGCACCGGATACCGAATGATCCTCGATCTGGAGACCGAACGAGGCACCGCTGTCTACAACGCCGTCAGAAACGAGCGCCGCCGCCTGGCGGGGCGGCTCGGGTCTGATCACGGCCTGACCGGCGATCAACTTCTGGCCCAAGCCGCCCACGATCTCATCGTCCGGGGCTCAGGCGTCGACCCCGAGACGTTTTCATCCCGACCGACCGTCAGTGTGAATGTCCTGTCCGACCGGGACACCTTGGCCCGCGGACCTCATGCAGCCACGATTGCCGAAACGTTCGACGGTCAGTCGTTGGCACCAGCAACGGTGGGCCGCCTTTGTTGCGACGCGACCATCCGACGGCTCGATACCTCTCCCGACATCAACATCGGCGCCGCACGAGCATCTCGAACCGCTACCGCTGAGCAACGAGCCGGGCTCCGGGCTCTGTATCCGGTTTGCCCGATTTCTGGCGCACCGTGGTCCCAGATCGAGGTCCACCACATCATCGAGTGGGATCACGGCGGCAAGACCCAGCTCTCCAACCTCGTGCCGATCTCCGCAAGATGGCACCACCTCGTCCACGAGGGCCGCTGGACTCTCGAGATGGACCAAGATCGCACCCTGCGGCTGTCCCGCCCAGATGGGACACTCCACCGCACACTCGACCCACCACTACCAATCAACCAAGGTCACGTACTCGCGGCCTGAACTGTGTCCGGTTCGGACCGGACTGAACAACCCGACCACCATCCCGCAAGGGACGAATTCCCGGGGGCACGAGATCAGTGCCGGCAAAGAGGATTCAACGCATCGGACGGACGCCAACACGGCACTCCAACGCTCACCAGGCACCGGAACCGTGCACTGGGTCTACCAACGCACCGCACCTTGACAACTGAATCACGCCGGCCCGGCAGGGACACGACGACAACCATGTCCGGTCCGCACACGACGCACTCTCTAGGCATCTGTTCTTCGGCGGTTCTAGTGGTCGTCGTCCTCGTCGTGATCTTCTTCGAGATCACCTACTTCGGAGTGTTTCTCGCCGTCATCGTCGTGGCGGCTCGAAGCCCCTGCGGCGGTGACACCGATGGCGGTGAGCGACAGCGCTGCGAAGATCGCTCCAATGATCGCTCCGAGCACCTTGTTGGTCGGCTCGCTCGCTGGTTCGGGAGACTGTCCTGCCATGCGAAAGAGTCTACGCGTGGGACATCTTGTTGACGGTAGTCTTCTCGGAATGCGCGGTCCGGTTGGTCTGAAGGAGACCGTCCAGTTCTCTCCGGCAACGGCGAAGACCTGCCTGCCAGCACGCTTCATAGCTTCCGATTGATGGACCCCACGACGGCCCTGGGCCTCGTCGTCCTGGCGCTGTCGGTGGGGATCTATGGCACCATCATCGGTGCCGGAGGGGGCTTCATCGTGGTTGCCGGATTGGTGGTTCTTTTCGACCTGTCCGGGGCCACAGCAGTGGGAACGAGCGTGATCACGACGCTCTTCATCCACGTCTCTGGAGCGTTCAACTACAACCGGAAAGGGTTGGTTGATCGCCCGACAGCCGGGTGGTTTTCCGCCGGGTCGGTGCCGGTGGCGTTCGTTTCCGCAGCATTCCTTGCCAGTCGGATACCACAGCGAACCTTTGAACTCCTGATCGGTGCCCTGCTCTTATCGCTCGCGGTGTTTGTTCTGGTCCGGCCTTCGGTGGAGGCACAGTACAACGGTCAGCTCCCTCCCCGGCGGAAAGAGCTGTTGAGCAGTGGCGCTGCACTGGGAGTACTCTCTGGCGCCTTCGGGGTCGGCAGTGGGCTGATCACGGTTCCCCTGGTCGCGTGGATTCAGAAACTGGCCACTCACCGGGCCACTGCCACGACCAGTGCCATCGGTGCGGTGTCGGGTATGTCGGCAGCGAGCGGACACATCATCGCCGGGAACCCCCGATGGAGCTTCTTGCCCTTCCTGATTGTGGGAGCCGTGATCGGTGGGCGGATTGGATCGAATGGCGCGGAACGGCTCAGTTCCACGACAGTGCGGGCTCTGATTGCCGGCGGGCTCTTGGCCACGGCCATCCCGCTATTACTTCGGGCGTTGTAGGGTCAGGCCGCTTTGGGCAGTTCGCTCGTCCTGTCCTCCGTTGCCTTCTCAGCAGGCGACTCGGCCACGACACGTTTCACAACCACGCCCGGCACAGCCCCCAGCTCTCCCGGATAGGGGGCAGCAACGATCGGCGTGATCCGAACCGTGGTTCTGATCCAACGCAGGTGGCGAACCGACAGGGCCACCAGGCCGATGAGGGAACACACGACCGCGACCAAGCCGACCGTATGCGAGTCATCGATTGGACCGGCACCGAACGAGGGCAGCCGCAACAAGAAGCCGCCCAGCACACCCAACATGAATGGACCGGTGAATTCTTCCATCACTGGTTCAACCCGGCGGACCGGCTGCGACTCCATGCTCCAGTGTGTTCGCCCCAGCCCATGGTTGTCGCTAGAAGAAAGTGACCGGTCGCGATAGGAAAATCGACTCAACAGTTGGCTGTCGGCGATCTGGTCCGGGAACGCGGGGCGGCCGGTCAGGCCGGTGTTTCGGGGTCCATCTAGGCTGAGCCGATGTCGGACTCCCCAAAACTGAGCCACTCTGTCACCAGTGCCGCTGCTGTCAGCGACCCCGACGAGGCGTTCTCGTGGAAACGGGTCGCCCGGCTTTTTGCGCCCCACAAGGCCACCGTCGGGTTCGTGGCGTTTCTGGTGATCATCGGTGCCGGTCTGGGGGTCGTGAATCCGATTCTGATCCGAAGTGTCTTCGATGATGCGTTGTTCGGGCCGGACGGGCTGGACCTCGACCTTCTGTGGGTTCTCGTCGTGGTGATGGTCGGGATCTCATTGCTCGGGGGCGCCGTGGGGGTGATCCAAACGATCCAAACCAACCGGCTCGGTCAGATCGTCTTGCGGGAACTCAGGGACCGGCTGTATCGCCATCTGCACAGCCTGTCGCTGTCGTTCTTCGCCGGTGCACGAACCGGCGACCTACAATCCCGGCTCTCCTCCGACGTGTCGAGCGCTCAGAATGCGGTGACTTCCACTCTGTCCTCGATCCTGTCCAACGGCATCACATTTGCGTCGGCGTTGGTCGCGATGGCCTTCCTTTCGTGGCAGCTCACCATTGTCACGCTGCTGGCTGTGCCCCTGTTCATTCTGGCTACGAGGTTCATCGGTGCCCGGCGCCAGCGCTACACCAGGGAATTGCAGACCGAGAACGCCGAGATGTCCACCATCACCCAGGAGACACTGTCGGTTTCCGGGGTCACCCTGGCAAAGCTCTTCGGGCAACAGGAACGCGAGATCCGCCGGTTCGAAGAGAGCAGCGAACGGCTGTCGGTTTCGGCCCAACGACAGCAGGTGATCGGTCAGGCGTTCTTCACCGTGATCCAGACATTCCTTGGGATCACGCCGCTTGTCATTTATCTGGCCGCCGGGTATGCCCTCCAGGGTGGGTCCAACCTGACCGCCGGCACCGTCGTTGCCTTCACGACCCTGCAGAATCGGCTGTTCTTTCCGGTGGCCAGGATGTTGGAAACCTTCGTCGAACTCCAGTCGAGCAAAGCACTGTTCGGGCGGATCTTCTCCTACCTCGACATCGTTCCCGATATCACCGAAGCCAGTAATCCGGTGTCCTTTGACCCCGAACAGGTGGAGGGTGTTCTGGAATTCTCCGATGTACATTTCCACTACCCCAGCAGCGATGTGTCCTCGCTCGATCATCTGTCCTTCCGGGCCGAGCCGGGCCAACTGGTTGCCTTCGTAGGACCCTCAGGTGCTGGCAAATCCACCATCCTGCAACTCGTCACCCGTTTCTATGATCCCGACAAGGGCTCGGTCTCGATCGACGGTGTCGACTTGCGGCAACTTTCCCCAAGGTCACTCAGCGAGAGCGTTGGCTTCGTCACCCAGGAGTCTTACCTGTTCGCCGGCACCCTGCGAGACAACATCGCCTACGGGAACGCCGCCGCTTCGGACCAAGAGGTTCGCAATGCCGCCGAGGCAGCCGCGATTCACGACCGGATCGTGGAGTTTGCCGATGGGTACGAAACTGTCGTCGGAGAGCGGGGCTTCCGGCTGTCGGGGGGCGAGCGACAGCGAATCGCGATCGCCCGGGTGCTCTTGTCGAATCCGAGAATCCTCGTCCTTGACGAAGCGACGTCGGCCCTCGACAGCACTTCGGAGCGACGGATCCAGGAGGCCCTCGGCCAGCTGGTCTCGGGACGAACCACATTGGCCGTGGCCCACCGACTCTCCACCATCCAGGCAGCCGACGTGATTCACGTTGTCTCCGGCGGATCAATCATCGAATCCGGTTCGCATGCGGCCCTTCTGGAGGCCGACGGAGCCTATGCCGAGCTATATCAAGAGCAGTTCCACGGAGGCGAGGTCGAAACCGAATGTGCAGATGGGTTCGTGATGGCCGACGGAAGTGTGAAGAGCCGCTCAGCTCATCGCCGGACACTGGTGCGCTCAGCCGGCAACTGAGTCGATCCGCCCTGGCCTGGCCCACACCTCACAACGGTCGCGCCCATGAAGATTGCGAGGTGCCTACAGTCAGGACCGATGAGTGATCCAACTGCACCCGTGGAAGCCGAGTATGCGCACTACCCGTCGCTGGTCGATCGCACCGTGTTCGTCACCGGTGGCGCCGACGGTGTCGGCGCAGGCATCGTGGAAGAATTCGTCCGACAGGGAAGCCGGGTCGGTTTCGCAGATGTGAACCAGACAAATGCCGACCGAACGCTCGCACGGTGCGCCGATCTCGACCCACGCCACCAGCCGAGGTTCTACCGAGTCGATTTGCTCGACATCGAGGCCACTCAAGCTGTGATCGCGCAGGCGATCGACGACCTCGGCGGCATCACGGTGCTGGTCAACAACGCCGCGAGCGATGACCGCCACACCTGGCAAGAGATGACACCGGGGTACTGGGACGACCGCATCAACGTCAATCTTCGGCACTACTTCTTCGCCCTCCAAGCCGTCGCACCACAGATGCTCGAGGCCAAGAACGGGTCGATCATCAACATCGGCTCGTCGTCGTACCAGATCCAGGAGGACTTCTTCCCCGGCTACGCAATCGCGAAGAGTGGCGTGGAGGGCATCACCCGAACCATGGCCCGCACCTTCGGTGTGGACAACGTGCGGGTGAACACTGTGTTGCCGGGCTGGGTGGCGACCGAGAAGCAACTCACCAAGTGGTGGACGCCAGAGGGTGAGGAAGGGACCATGCGGGATCAGGCGATCAAACGCCGTATCTATCCCCGGGAATTCGCTCAAATGGTGCTGTTTCTGGCCGCCGACGACGGGGCAGCTTGTACCGCCCAGGAGTTCGTCGTCGATGGCGGCCGACGGTAACCTGCGCCGCTAGCAGCAAGGCGAAACACCAGCGTCGCGCAACCGGCGTCCGGTGGCGAGATCGAACGAACCCGCGTCGCCGAGGTCAACCACACTTCCCTGGACTTTGAGGTCGTCAATCCCGCCGCGATCTACCTGCCAGAGCACCTGGCCAGTCTCACCATCGACTCGAGCGACACGTCCGGCCCCTGCCCACCAGAGATATCCATCGCGCTCGAACGCACGTCCGCCGGGCTGCGGGTTCACCCGCCATCGCACCTCCCCGGTTGCTCTCTCGAGTCCGATGAACTCTTTGCGGGTGGTCAGGGGGCTTTCGGTCGTGATCTCCAAGACGTACAAGCCCTCCTCTGCCCGGTGCTGAACCCGAGCTGCTCCGGTGAACGGAACATCCCGGCTGAACTGCCAACGGCGCGTTCCGTCCACCGGGTCAAGCGCCACCAGCACCCGGTCCCGACTGAATGCATCTGGGTAGCTCCACGATTGCAGGAGGAGTGGGCCGTCAGAATCGACATCGGATACGACTGTGCCAGCCGCCGGGTATCGCCAGGCCGTTGTCCCGGCAGGGGTCAGACCGGTGAGGGAGCCGTCGAGCTCACTCCGCACCACGATGGCCCCCAACTCTCGATCCACCCGGGCGAAAGTGAACGGGCCACCGGCGTGTTGCCAGCGGGGCTCGAGGGTTGCGTTGTCGACGGCGAAGACTGCCTCATCGTTCAAGTAGAGCAGCAGCTCCCCGACGACCTGCGGTCCGTGGCGGTCCGCAACCACGGGCTGCCCGAATCCGACCTGCATCCGGTCCACGGTCGGTCCGCCCAAGAACTGCAACGCCGCAGGAACATCAACTCCCGACAACGATTCGATATCCATTCGTAGGTGGCCGCTGCAATGCTCGGGCACACGATCACCGCACGCGCCAACCCCAATCCGGCCCACCACGGTGTTGTTCGAGAAGACAATGTGCCATTGACCCTCACCCGGGGAGTCCACCACATGGACGTCGAAGGCCTCGGCCAGAGGCTCGGGAAGGAACACGGCGACGCGGGATTGATCTTCGACGAGGTCGAGCACGTGCACCCGAGGAGCGACGACATTGGTCGCTTGCCTCTCACCCTCACGCTCGAAGACCAGATAGCTCTTCACCAGCGCGTTCAGCGATCCGGTCTGCGCTTGATACTCCGGGTCGAAGAGGGCAAGGCCCGTTGCCGGCTCGTCGAACCCGCAGGCAAAGAAGAAGCCCCCCGGCGCAACGGTCCCCACGGCGAATTCGCTCACATCGGTCAGAAAGGCGACGAAGTCGGCTCCCTGCCAAGGTGCCCCGGCTGGGGTGTCGCTCAACGGGAGAATCAAGCGATCGAGTTCTTCATCCCCAGCTCCATCGACCACTTCTACCTCCACCACGGTGACTCCGAAGTCGTCATACAACAAGCCGTCGGTGATCTTGCCGCTGACAACCAACTCGGATCGAGCCATCAGGGCCGGCAACCACACAGGAGTGGGATCGGCTGCGGGTAGCTGTTCGGCTCGCTCGACAGCGCTTCGGCATTGCCATTGGCTGACGTCGCGGTCCTCACTGGCCTCCTGTACCACCGGCGTTGCCGCCTCGCTGTTCAACAACGGAACAATGGTCCGGTAGCCCACTACCCCCAAAGCGAGAGAACTGAGCAGTACCAGCGGCGCGAACAACCGCGACCGGCGGCGGCGTAGGCGGGTGTTGGCCAGGAGTTCCCCGTCAGGAGGGCCATTCATGGTCAGCGGCGCGAGAAGTCATTGGTGCGAGGAACCTCAGAGGAGGAAGGGGCTCGCAACAATGTGTGGAGGGCGCCGAGCTGTGCCAGGTTCCGAACGTCGATTGCGTCGTGCAGCAACGGGACCAGCCGGTCCAACCCGGGCATCGCGAGCGGAAGGCCAAAGATGTCGGCCACGCCCTGCCCTCCTGAGAGATCGACAACCCAGCCGAGGTCGGTGAAGCTGAGCTCGGTGAGCGGCTCACCCCGGAGCGTCTGCAGTGCGTTGAACGCGACCGCTCGTCCAGCCTTCACGGCGATCTGAGCCGACATCGGATACACATCGGAGCCATCGGGATGAGCAGCGATGTCGCCAGCTGCGAACACCCGATCGAATCCGGACACTCTGCCGACGTCGTCAACAACGAGACGCCCGCTACGGGTGGGCGCATCGATGAGTCCGTCGGTTCGAGCCTCGAAGCCTCCGGTCCAGACCGGCATCCCGCTCGCCAAACCGCTCGATGTTTCCACGTGCTCCGGTTCGATTTCGGTGATGTTGCGTCCGGTCCAAACCGTCACACCGCGAGCCTTCAAAACCTCGCTGGCTCTCGCCCCAAGGGCCGGATTGAAGCCGCTCAGCAAACGGCTCTCGCGTTCGATGAGCGTGACGAACACGTCGTAGGGCCCGGCTGCCAAAGCACCGGCCAGCTGGCAGCCGGTGGGACCGCCACCGACAATAACGACCGCGTCGGTCTTGGACACCCGGTACTGGATCTCGAGCGCATCGGCTGATGTGCGCAACGGCACCGCGTGCCGCAGCCCTTTGATCGGCGGTCGGCTTGCGTGCGCGCCGGCCGTCAGCAGAATCACGTCGGCCTCACAGTGCTCGCCCGACCCCAGCAAGACCGAACCCTCGACGACGCGCTCCACCGTGTCGGTCACGATCCGACAGTCGACGAGTCCCTCGAGCGGTTCGGAAGCACGTTCCACTGGGATCACGCCACCGGCAACGGCCGCCAGACGGGTGAGGAACTGATGCGTTCCGGTCGGCTCGATCAGCGTGACATCCACGATCTCGTCGAGCCATCTCAGGGCCCGGGCGGCGTGCAACCCGGCTGTACCCCCACCCACGATGATGATCGATGGCCGACTGCTCATGAACCCAGTGTCGCTTGCCCAGCCGGCCAATGCTCAACGGCATGGAGAAGTTCCTTACGGGCGGCGTACGAACGCAGGTCCGCTGGCGCCTACATTGCTCGTCGTGGCCAGTTCGGATCAACCCATCACCGAACCGACCCGGGCACCAGAGCTCGAGGCGCTTTTTGCCGGTGAGACCGTGATGGCCTTCTTCAGCCGAAACCTTGTCCATGACGCGTATCTGTCGCCGGAAGAATCCCACTTCATCGAGAATGCAGTGCCAGGACGCAAAGCCGAGTTCGCCACTGGTCGGATGTGTGCTCGGGCGTCGATCCACGCGCTTGGGCATGAGGCACACTCGATCCCGGTTGGTGAGGGGCGCCAGCCGGTATGGCCCGACGGTGTCACCGCGGCGATCACCCATACCCGCCGTGGCGGACGCCAGTTCGTTGCCGCCGTGGCCGCGTTGAACGAGGGCGGGCAGTTGGGTGTCGGCATCGATGCCGAGGTGATTCAGCCCCTCAAGGACGGTGTGCGAGACATGCTTCTGGTTGCCGACGAAATCGAAATGGTGGAGCAACTGCCTCCGGGGCAACGGGACGAAGGCGCCATCAGGGTGTTCAGCGCAAAAGAGGCGTTCTACAAGGCACAGTATGCGCTGACGTCATCGTGGGTGGGGTTCGGCGACATGCGTCTGAGCAGTCTCGACGGGTCTGGAGAGCTTCTCGAGACGGCCCAGCTGCCAGCACTGGAACCCATCGTCCGCCCGATCCGGTTTCGGCAGATGGTGTACGAAGGTTTGGTCGTCAGCGCAGTCACGGTGCGTCTGCGAACCACTGCGAGCTGGGGCCAGCCACCCGTCGGCCGGCGATAGCTTTGGGGTGGCTCGTCCTCAAGGGGCTTCGCCTACTCGACGATATCTGAGGTCAGTGCCTATGAATGGAGCAGCAATGACCCGTCGACGCCTCAGCATCTGCCTCGCTGCCCTGGGTTTCGCCATGGCGAGCTGCGCGGGATCCACCGCCGACGGTCCGGTGGACGAAGCCATTGGAACCCTGGCGAACACCGACGTTTCCTCAACGACCGCCGCTGATCCAACCACCACCGAGCGATCCCTGGCCCAAACCACGACCACCAACTCGGCACCTTCCACAACCGCAGCGACTGCCAGCACCCAACCCGCCGAA
>JBLYYW010000533.1:0-3095 GCA_048550155.1 Acidimicrobiales bacterium
CACCGCTGCTCTGCAGCACCTGGCCGGTGATCCACGAGGCGTCGTCGCTTGCCAAGAACGTCACCGCTCTGGCGATGTCCTCGGGCCGGCCGAGGCGACCGAGAGGCGTCTGGGCAATCATGCCGTCGAGCATTTCCCGTGGTATGCCGGCGCTCATGTCCGTTTCCGTGATGCCCGGGGCGACCGAGTTGAGTCGAATGCCTTGCGGTCCGAGCTCCGCGGCCAAGGCCGAGGTGATGCGCTCGACAGCCGCCTTCGTACCCGAGTACGCCGACGCTCCGGGCATCGATGCCTGGGCAAGGGTCGACGAGATGTTGACGACAGCGCCGCCGCTCTTCGCCAGATGCGGGATCGCCTCGCGCGTGGTGATCAGCAGACCTCGTACATTGACCGAGAGAACCTGTTCCAGAGCGTCGTCGTCGAGCTCGACCAGGGGCGCCAAAGTGCCCACGCCCGCGTTGTTGACCAGGACGTCCAGGCGGTCGAACTGCTCGATGACGAAACGAACCGCATTGGCCGGAGCACCTTTCTCGGTGACATCAGTAGTGATGTAGCGCACCCCGTCCGGGTGCTCGCCGGCGAGTTGCTTGAGAGGCTCTTCCCGACGGCCGGTGACGACCACCTTGGCTCCCTCGGCGACCAGGGCTTTGGCTACCGCTCGACCGATACCGGTTCCTCCACCGGTGACGAGTGCAACTTTGTTAGCGAAACGTGACATGACTTCTTGTCCTTCTTTGGGCGGCGCATCGCGAATGCGAAACGCTGTTTCGGATTGAATGCTGAACTGTTGATATTGGGGGAACGGGACTCAGGTCGAACCACCAGGTGCCTCGGCAACCCGCGCGCGCAAAGCCCGAACCGTTCGGCCCGCAGCTCGCTCGTTCTCTCGACTGAAGACGGAAGACGGCAGTGGGAGGTCGGGGTCCACGTAGATCCTGAAGTCGATCTCGGTGCCTGCGCCGTCATCGGTCGGGGTGAGCTTGAAGCTCGCATCGAAGGCATCGATGTTGCCGTCCATCAGGTTGCCTTCGACGACTCGCGAGACCCCATCCTGGGGACGCTCGGCGAGGTTGAGCTGCCCATAAAGGGTGTACATGCCCTTGGCGACGCTGACTTCCATATAGACCATGGCCCGGCTCCCGCGCTGTGCGAGCACCTTGGACTTGGTGAAGTTGGGCATGAACCGCACGTAGTTGGCGTAGTCGAGGACGATCTGAAGCACCTCCTCGATCGGCCTATCGACCACGATGACCGCCTGGCCCGTCGCGATATTTGAGCCTTCCACGGGGATCTGCGCGGTGAATATCCCCGCGTTTTCTACGTGCGCTTCCACAGCTGATGCGTGGCTTGGCATCAGACCGAGGGTCGAGGCCGAGAACAGGGCCCCGGCCAGAGCGATTTGCAGCGTCGTACGTCGAAGGGTTTGGGGGGTGTTGTCCACGGCTAATCTCCCGAGGCTCCCATGCTGAGTATTTCCATCGAGCTGAGGCCTTGGGACATTAACTAACGATCGGTAGCAAAATGTCAAGCCATTTTGCTACCGAGGGTTCCAATATTGTGTAATATGTTTAGGGTATGGGTATGAGCGGCACGAATACGCGGTCCCGAGGCCGGCCACGGCTCTTCGATGAAGACGCCGTCTTGGATGAATTGACCGAGCTTTTCTGGCGAAAGGGCTACTCCCAGACCTCGATGGCCGATCTGGTCGACGCCAGCGGCGTCCACAAATCGAGCCTCTACAGCACGTTCGGCACCAAGGAGGAGCTGTTCGCCAAAATCCTCCGCCGCTACTTCGCCGGCCGGATGGACATGATGTCCGCGCTTGTCGATCGCGCCGGGCCAGGGGTCGACGGAATCCACGCCTTCCTCGAGCTCCTACGTAGCGACCTCGTCTCGGACAGCAGCCAATATGGCTGCCTCCTCGTCAACACCTCATCCGAGCTCAGCGGGACCGCCCCTGGCTTCGAAGATTTCGGCGTTGAGTTTCGCCAAGCACTACGCGAACGGCTACGAGCACTCATCCGTCAAGCGGAGCCCGAGGGAACCGCGAGCAGCAGCGTGACGGACCAGCGAACCGATCTGTTCATGACCTTCATGTTGGGCCTCAACCTCACCGTCCGCGGCGGCGCCGACAAGAACGAAATCGGCCGGGTCATCGACGCCATGCAGGCGACCGTCGACACCTGGCGATAACGGGCCCTCAGAAAGCTCTTGCGAGGGGTCACGATCAAAGGCGCGCTGCAGGCGCGGGTGGCGCCGTACCATGCAGGATTTTGACTCGGTCACCACCGCGGCTAGGGTCGTGGCCATGACACTCTTTCGAGTTACGGCGGCGTTGGTGCTTGGATGGGCCGTTTCTGCGGCGGGATGCGGTTCCGACCAGTGCGTGAGTGGCGCTGGCCCCATCGTGTCGCAAACCATCGATCTCACGAGCCTCACCGGTTTCGATTTTCAGGTCGGAGGCGAAGTAACCGCCGTCCCGGGCGGTACCCAACGAGTCGTCGTTCGAGCCGAACAGAACGTCCTCGACCGACTCAATCGAGACGTCGTCAACGGCATCTGGGAGATCGGCTTCACAGAGTGCGTGAGGAACGTCAGCGAGTTCCGCGTCGACATCACGGTACCAGAGCTCGATGGTGTGGAGCTGTCAGGGGCCGGGACGGTCAACGTCGAGACCGAAGCCAGCTCCATCGATACAATTCTGAGCGGTGCGGGAACCGTAACGCTGACCGGTGAAACCACTAGTCAGCAAGTCACGCTGGCCGGCTCGGGAACGGTCGAAGCATTCGAGCTCACGACTGAGGAAACCAGCGTTCTACTGACGGGGCAGGGCACCGTGAACGTGACTGCCAACGAACAACTCGACGTCGACCTCCTCGGCGCCGGCGCGGTGTTCTACAAGGGCGATCCCCAGCTCAACGTGCGCATCACCGGCGCCGGCACAGTGGTCGACGCGAACTAGCAGAGAAAGACAACGCCCTCTATGTCCGCGACGAGTTCAAAGACGCCGCGGCGACGGGCTTTCACTTGAGCGGCACCACGACGAGTTCAGCACACACGCACTTGGATTCGATCGCTAGCCGGGCCGCGCAGCC
>JBLYYW010000534.1:0-8798 GCA_048550155.1 Acidimicrobiales bacterium
CTGAGCCTGCTGTGGATCGTGATTCCCCTGTCGCTGCTGGAAGGATGGAATGCGAGAGGGGTGCTCGGCGGAGGAGGCCTGCTGGGTGCGTTGAACGACCCGGATCTGTTCGAAGAAGCGACAAGTCAGGGAACCAGCTTCACCACATCGTTCTTCACCTACCTGATCGATTGGCTTCGAATCTCGTTGATCGGGGTGAGCGTGGCCTTTCTCGTCAATAGCTGGGCTGAAGGACGAGATCCCACGATCACGGAGGTGATGCGGTTCACGGTGCGCCGAATCCCCATCTGGGCTCTCACCTTCGTCCTGGCGAAACTCGCCATCGGCATCGGTCTGCTCCTGATAGTGCCAGGCATAGCCCTCGCGCTCGCATTCACGATGGCGAGTCCGATCATTGCGATCGAAGGGACCGGCCCGGTCGCAACTCTGAAAAGGGCCTGGAAGCTCATGCGTCAACGGGCCGCACCTCTACTGGGTCTCTACGTCGCCTGCGCGATCGTGGGCGGGTTCGTTGCCAACGCGCTGACCGCAATCCCCTCGGCTTTTGCCCTGTTCGTCGGGACCGATGTTGCGTGGCCCTTGATTTCGGTGGGCTCGATCGTGGCCACCTCCCTTGTCGCGCCGTTCAACGCCGCAGCCATGACGCTGATGTACCACGACATCCGATTCCGAACCGAGGGGCTCGACCTCAAGCGTGCTGCGAACAACGTCTTCCCCGCCGACGCAGGGTCCCAGGGTCCAGGTCGCGCCTCAACCGAATCTGTTCGGTTCATGGCCAGCGGATCAGTCAATGGCTGACGAACTGCCCGAAGACCTTCGCCAACGAGCCGACGAAGTGCTGTCCCAGGACAAGTTCCAGCCCGATGAACCCGGCCTGCTCGATCGCATCTGGGATCGCGTGACGGATCTGATCGGCGACCTTCTCTCAGTCTTTGCTGACAGCACGATCTTCGGCGGTGTTGCGATCGGCTGGATCGTGTTGGCGGTGATGCTGGGCCTCATTGTCTGGTTCGTCCTGCGGTACCTTCCGCGATTCGGGTCAGCGCGCCACCCTCAAGCCCAGGCTCGGATCACGACCGAGAAGGTCCGGATGTCTCGTGCCGAGTGGCTGGCCAAGGCCGACGAAGCAGACCGATCAGGGTTGCACCGCGAAGCTGTCCGCGCCCGCTACAGAGCAACGGTGGCCGGTTTGATCGAAGGTGATGAGCTGCCCGATTCGCCCGGTGCAACTCCTACCGAGCTGCGAGAAGCGTTCGAGGCCGGTCCGTCACGAGCCGATCCTTTCGCAAGCTCGACCGACGCATTCTCCGACGTGTGGTACGGGGGCGACGATGCCGACCGAGCACAATCCGAACAACTGGCCCGATGGGACGGCGAAGTCGTCACCCCCAAGGGATCACGATGAACCGCCGCTCGACCCTTCAGGTTGGCGGGGTGGTTGTTGTGTTGGTCATCGTTGCGATCATCCTCGGTCGTCCCGACGCTGACGGTCCGCCCCTGGATCCTGAGTCGGTGGGAAGTCTTGGGACCCTCGGTCTGGTCGAGTTCCTGGAGCGCAGCGGTGCTGAGGTCGACCGCGGAGTGCCTGAGGCAGAGAGTGATGTCGATGTCGTGCTGGTCCTCCGTGATCGACTGAGCGGTGCGAGCCGCGAGCGGCTTCTGGATTGGATCCAGGCTGGAGGAACCGCAGTCATCACGGATTCAACCAGCCCTCTCTTGGCCACCGGTCTCAGCGGATCCCTGGCTGGAGACGATCTCGGCCGGGGCATCTGCGAGATCCAACAACTCGACGATGTGAATCAACTGTCCGGATCAGCGCTTCCGCTGTTGGTGCCGGTTCCGGACAGTCGGATCTGCTTTGGCGACGAGGCTGGCGCCTACGTGATCCAGTTCCCTGACGGTCGCGGACAGGTCACCGGGCTGGGCGGAGCAGTGCCGTTCGTCAACTCCCAACTCGACCAGGCCGACAATGCGGTACTGGCCGGTCGACTGCTTCTGGCCACGGAAAACCCGACGATCGCAGTGGTCTACTCGCCGATCGCTGAAGGTCCCGGACAACGCTCACCGATTGATCTCATCGGCAGCAACGTTCGATGGTTCGGTTGGCAGCTGGTCGTCGCCACCGTGGTCGGCCTGCTGTGGGCAATCCGTCGGTTCGGTCGTGTCGTTCCCGAACCCGAAGTTGTTGAGCTGCCGGGTTCTCTGGCAATCCGGGCGACCGCGGAACTCCATCGCCGCTCTGAAACCCCCGACCGGTCGTTGGATTCGATTCGTCATGATCTGATGGGTCGAGTCCGCCACGAATATCGCCTTCCACTCGAGGCCGATGCAGAACATGCGGCCCGAGTGGTAGCCGAGCAGACCGGGATCTCCGTGTCGGACGCAGCCCTGCTCACCGGCGCGGCCACGAGCACACAGACCGATCCGCTCGACCGCGCCAAGGAGATCGATCGAATCAGCCGACTGGTCTTCGGTGACCCGACGCCTGCCGAACACTCCGTGGTGAGCAACTCGGCTCCGCCCATCCGCCAGCTCATCGAGAGCCAAGAAATCGAGGAACCCAGCAATGTCTGATGTACCACCCCGAGGCCCCGCCCCAGACCCCGAGGAACGGTCAGGTCGACCGGCGTGGCCTTCGGCCGATCCCACAGCGGCGCCCGAGGTTGCGCCGCAGTCCAATCCGGACCCGGCCCGCGCTGTCACAGGTTCGGCTGAACGGGTTCGAATGGGAGCGATCCGCGATGAGGTGAACAAGGTGATCGTCGGGCAAGGGGGAGTGCTCTCCGGTCTGCTGTGCGCCATCTTGGCCGACGGACACGTGCTGCTCGAGGGTGTTCCCGGGACGGCCAAAACCGCCCTGGTCAAGTCCTTGGCAGCGGCGGTGTCGCTCGATGCCACACGAGTGCAGTTCACACCTGATCTGATGCCGTCCGACGTTCTCGGGCAGATGATGTTCGAGAACGGACGCTTCCGCTTTCGGGAGGGCCCCGTGTTCACGAACCTGCTGCTCGCCGACGAAATCAACCGCACCCCGCCCAAGACTCAGGCAGCACTGCTCGAGGCCATGGAGGAACGTCAGGTGTCGATCGATGGTGTGACACACCGGCTGCCCCAGCCGTTCATGGTCATCGCAACGCAGAACCCGGTGGAGTACGAGGGAACCTACCCGCTCCCTGAGGCTCAACTCGACCGGTTTCTGCTGAAGCTCCTGGTCGACTACCCCTCTGAAGAGGACGAACTTCAAGTCCTCGTCCGCCACCACGGCGGGATGGATCCTCACGACCCCCGGGGCAGCGGTATCGAGGCGGTCGGGAACGCACAAGGCTTTGAGGCTGCGAGGGCAGAGGTGCAGGCGATGGTCGTCGAGCAGCCCGTTCTCCGCTACATGGTGTCCTTGGTTCGGGCTACCCGGAACTCACCATCGATCCAGCTCGGAGTGTCCCCTCGAGGCGCTGCGGCTCTGCTCGCCGTGAGCAAGGCCTGGGCGTGGTTGATCGGTCGCCCGTACGTGAGTCCCGACGAGGTGAAAGCCATGGCCAAACCGACACTTCGTCACAGGATCCAGCTGCGACCGGAACTCGAAATCGAAGGTGTCACCGCCGATCAGGTTCTCGACGGCCTGCTGGCTCAAGTGGCGGTGCCATGACCTGGCCCGCCGTCACTGGCCGGGCACCGTTGGTGGCGCTGGTTCTCGGAGCGGCGATTCTTTTCCTGCCCGACCTCGGTTCGGTGAATCTGCCGTTGGTCCGGCTCGACGGGCGGTTCCTGATTGTGAATGGTGTCCTGCTGGGACTGGCCTTGTTCGATTTTCTTGTAGCACCCACACCATCGACAATCGGGGTTCGCCGCATCCATCCGAGCTCGGTCACCCTTGGTTCCAGCGCGTCGATCTCATGGCAACTGCAACGCGGGTCGGGGCGTCGAAAGGTGCTTGTCAGCGTTGCCGACGAGCTGGCTGCATCGCTCGGAGCCGAGGATCGCCGCTTTTCGGCCTGGGTTCCCCCCGACAGCACTGTCACCAGCACCTTCCAGATGATGCCGACCCGCCGGGGTCGATTCAACTTGGGCCAGCTCGTGGTTCGGACCAGTGGGCCCTTCGGGCTCGTGAAGAAACAGCGGACATTCACTGTTGAAACAGTGCTGCGGGTCCTGCCGCCTTTCCGCAGCGCCGACCAGGCCGAGCTCAGCCTGAAGAAGGCTCGACTTCTCGATGTGGGCATCCGGGCTGCGCGGGTGCGGGGGAGTGGAACCGATTTCGAATCGCTCCGTGAGATGGGGCCCGATGACGAGAGTCGGCGAATCGACTGGGCGGCGACGGCTCGGACCGGCAAGCCGATCGTCCGTGTCTTCCGGACCGAGCGAAACCAGACAGTCGTTGTGTTGTTGGACAGCGGACGAATCATGGCCGGCAGGATCGACGACGTCCCGCGCATCGAGCATGCGATGGATGGGGCGATGATGCTGGCCGAACTCACCACTGGCCTCGGTGACAAAATGGGCCTCCTCGCGTTTGACCAGTCAGTTCACACGACGATCCCCGCTACCAACCGGCGGCGGCAGCGATCGATCATCGCGGAGAAGCTGTTCGATCTCCAGCCGGCGTTGGTTACCTCCAACTACCAGGAGATGGTCACAACCGTCTTGGCGCGTCAACGGCGTCGAGCGCTCATCGTCCTCATGACCGACCTCGAGGAGCAGGCCGTTCGCGAGTACGTCCTGCCGGCGTTGCCGTTGCTGGTTCGGACCCATCTGGTCGTGGTTGCATCGGTTGCTGATCCCGATGTGCAGTACTGGACCTCGCAACCGATTGTCGACGAGGAGACGATGTATCTGCGGGCGGCGGCCATTGAAGAGACCCAACGTCGAAAGAGGGTGGCTGCCGACATCGCAGCGCTGGGCGTGCGGGTGATCGACGAACCCCCCGCCACCTTCGCTCAGGCTCTGGGTGACCTGTACCTCGACGTCAAGTCCATCGGTCGGCTCTGAGAGCGGCTCGTTCTCGACTTCTCAGGTGACGCTTGCTGCGGCGCGTTCTTCGGTCTCGGCGATCAGCCCGGTGAACCCGGCCAACTCGGCCCGGCGACCGAGAACGACGATGTACACGACGAAGGCAGCCCAGACGCTGGTGCCTACAGCGATCCGCGGCCACAGCGGGAGCCCAGGGGTCACGAAGCCCTCGATCAGACCGGCCACGACGAACGCCAGTACAAGACCGAGGATCACCGAGACAGAACGTTTTCCCTCTTCCCCGAACGCCTTGGATCGGAGGCGGTCACCGGGACGGACCAGGGCCCAACCCATCGACAGGCCGGCCGCTCCCGCGATCACCACAGCCGAGAGCTCCAGCAGTCCATGGGGAGTGATCAACCCGAAGAACGTGCCTTGTGCGCCGGCGGCAATGAAGACGCCGTGGCTCGCTCCCACGTTGAAACCATTGAAGGCGAGGATGTAGAGCGTGCCGACACCAAAGGTGATACCCAGGGCGTAGGCCAGGAACGACACCTGGATGTTGTTCACCAGAACACGGACCGCGAATTCTTCGGCCGCCGCCGAGCTGTAGTAGTCCTCGAAGTCCCGCTCGACCAGCGCATTGCGGGTTGGTTCATCGATCGCCAGATTCAGCGCCTCGTCGCTGGTGCCCAACCAGATGGCCACGACCGCCCAGGGGATGAAGAGTGCCAGTGCAGACACGACGATCGCCCGCCGGATATGCCAGACCGCTCCTGGAAACGAGATGGAGAAAAAGCGGCGGATGGCGCTGCGCCGGGATGAGGTCCGACGGTACAAGACCGAGTTCGATCCGGCGACCAGGCCGTTGAGTTCAGCGACCAAACCGGGATCGGCATAGAAACCCCGGACGAAGCTCAGTTGGGCCGAGACCCGATGATGGAGTGATACGAACTCATCCTGCTCGACCCGGGGCACCGATTTCGGTGATTGACCGACGGCAGAGGTGAGGGCCCTCAAGCGGTCCCATTCGCCCCTGTGCAGCGTGAGATATCTATCGAGGTCCATGTTCGTCCCACCCTTGCACGTCGAACGATTGAGGTGTCTGCCTGCCCTGCGCAGCCGGATGCGGCACGTCCATTACGCTAGTTGAGTGCGCGGACCGACTGTTGCCAACCCCACGGTGGAACGGTCGAGTGCGGTGACCGCCGTGGTGACGCCGCAAGCGGTGTTGCTGGAGTTTCGCACGGCCGGCATCGGCTCCCGGGTGCTGGCCAAGCTGATCGATCTCGCGGCCCAGCTCGTGTTGCTGATCCTCGTTGCGCTCGTCAGCGGTTTTGCCGCCGGGAGTGCGTCCTTCATTATCGGAGCCGTCGGGATCTTCCTGGTCATCTTCGTCTACCCGGCAACCGAAGCGGTGATGAACGGCCAGACCCTCGGCAAGCGAGCGCTGTCGATCCGGGTGATCACCGCCGATGGCGGACCGATTCGATTCCGGCACGCCGCAATCCGAAGCCTGATCGGCTTCATCGAGTTCTTTGTTCTCCTGCCGGGGGGATCGGTGGCATTGGTGAGTGCCCTGCTGACCAAACGTAGTCAGCGGGTTGGTGACCTCGTAGCCGAGACGCTGGTGATCAGAGACAAGATCGACCTCACCCAGCCGGTGTTCTTCAACCCTCCGGTTGGGGCCGAGCAGGTGGCACTGAATCTCGACACCACCCGACTCACCCACCCCCAGTATGGAGTGCTGAGACAGTTCGTTTTGAGAAGCTGGGAACTCGACCCCCAGACACGCATCGAACTGGCCCAGGATCTCTGCGAGAAGCTCGCCCGGGTGGGGATCGTGCAGCCGGTGGGCATCGACGCATCTCTTTTCATCTCTGCTGTTGTGTTCGCCCACCAGCGCCGCTATGCCTCCACCGGACCTGCGATCGGTTCGCTGGCCCCTCCGACGGTGCCACCGGTCGCAATGTCAGCACCGTCGGCGAGCGCGGTGCGCGCTCCACTACCGCCACCTCCGGTTCGGCGGTGACCAGGGCCGCTCGGGAGAGATCGTGAGGCCTCGGTAGCCTGGACCCATGGCTTTCTATCTCGATCACGCAGCCAGCACACCCGTGCATTCAGCTGCATTGGCGGCCATGGTCGAGGCGCTCACCGAGACCTACGGCAACCCCTCCGGAGCCCACCGGCTCGCCAGGGAAGCGAACCGCAAGCTCGACGCTGCCCGGGCCACCCTCGCTGAGGTGTTCGGGCTTGCCCCTGGAAACATCGTGTTCACCAGTGGTGGAACCGAAGCTGATTCGCTTGCCATCAACGGGGCGCTCCGCCGTGCGATCCAGATCGGACGCCGGGGCGTGGCGGTCTGCTCGGCCATCGAACACCATGCGGTACTCGAGCCGGTCGAGGCAACCGGCGGGACCACGATCGCTGTAGATCCGACCGGTGTACTGGACTTGGATGACCTCGGTCGAGTTTTGCGCGAACTGCAGAAACAGGGCACCGAGGTGGCGGTGGTGTCGGTCATGGCGGCCAACAACGAGACCGGCATTGTGCAGCCGGTCACCGACGCGGTGAGGATCGTCAGAGAATTGGCCCCCGAGGCGCTCTTCCACACCGATGCGGTGCAGTTCTCAGCCTGGTGCAACACGGCTGAAATCGTCGACGCCGTCGACCTGATGTCGGTCAGCGGCCACAAGTTCGGGGGTCCCAAGGGAGCAGGATTCCTGTCGGTTCGGACCGGTGTCGCCCTGCCGTCGATTCAGCTCGGCGGTGGCCAGGAACGAGGTCGGCGGGGAGGCACTCAGAACGTGCCGGGCAACGTGGCTCTCGCAGCCGCCGCGGCGGCGATGGACGGCGAGCGGGCCGCTGCGGTTCCCCGGGTCCGTGAGCTGCGCGATCGGCTTGCGGCCACCATTCTGGATGGCGTGCCCGAGGCTGTCCTCACCGGCGCGGGAGTTGAACGGCTCCCCAACATCGCTCACTTCTGTCTGCCCGGCATCGAATCGGAACCACTTCTGTACCTGATGGAAAAGGACGACGTGATGGCCTCGGCAGCCGCATCGTGCTCGAGCGGTGCACAGCAGGCTAGCCACGTCCTGGCAGCCATGGGAGTTCCTCCGGCTTCGGGCGCTCTCCGGCTGAGTCTCGGGTATCACTCGACCGAGGCCGATGTCGACGCTGCTGTAACGTCGGTGATAGCTGCCTGCGAAAGGATCAGATCCCGTGGCTGACGTTCTCGTGGCCATGTCGGGCGGTGTTGACTCCTCGGTTGCCGCAGCCCTGCTGGTGGATGAGGGACACAATGTCACCGGAGTCACCCTGAAGCTCTGGGGGGGCGAAAGTGACAGTGGCTGCTGCTCGGTGAGCGACGTTGACGATGCTCGGTGGGTAGCAACCGCCTTGGGTATCGATCATCACGTGTTCAATCTGGGAAACGAATTCAACGAGCATGTCGTCGACCGTTATGTCGCCGACTACGCCGCTGGCCTCAACCCCAATCCGTGTATTGAATGTAATCGGCACATCAAGTTCGACAAGCTTCTCGACCGTGCCGACCTGCTGGGGTTCGACCTCATTGCAACCGGCCATCATGCCGGGATCGCCCAGGTCGATGATCACCGTTTCCTGGTCCGAGGGGCCGATCGAGCGAAGGATCAAAGTTATGTGCTGCACATGCTGGGTCAGGCCCAGCTGCGTCGGCTGATCTTGCCCGTGGGTTCCATGACCAAGTCTGAGGTCCGGTCCATCGCCGAGGAGCGAGGGCTGGTCACGGCCGGCAAACCCGATTCCCAGGACGTGTGTTTCATCCACTCCAAAGGTGGCCGCGAGACCTTCCTCGGGGATCGAATTCC
>JBLYYW010000535.1:0-21340 GCA_048550155.1 Acidimicrobiales bacterium
ACTTCGAAGCGGTCACCATGAGGGCCGTCGCCATCGGCGCTGCCATCGCCGCAGCCGGCGACATGGTCGACACCGACGAACTCTGAGACGAGTGAGATCGACGTCGTTCCGGTGGCGCCGACGGCGGGAGCTACTGTTCGGTCATGAACGATCCATTGACAGCACCGATCGCAGGAGCGACATCGCAGGAGTTTGCCGGCAGCTTGATTGAGTTCGCAGCGGTCGGGGACGCTCGAATCAAGCGCATCATTTTGCCGGTCGGGTCGCGGTGGTCCGAGAACGTGAAACCGATCGTTGGCACCGAATTCTGTGAGCATGCCCATGTTGCGTTCCTGGCCAGAGGTCGCTTCGTCGGAGAATATGCTGACGGTGAAACCTTCGACCATCAAGCCCCGGCCATCATCGCGGTCGACCCCGGCCACGACTCCTGGGTCGAGGGTGACGAAGAGGTAATTCTCATCCAGTTTGATTTCGAGACCGACACGCTCAGCCGACTCGGGCTCACCTCGAGGACCTCGGGAGAGACGGTCCCGAAAACCGACGTTTGACCCTGCTCGCCGGCCCCCACGTCGGCTTGGATGGAACGCTGAGACCGAGGAGTGCCCAATGGAAGAGACCGATCCACGAGCTTCATGGAACGAGCGCTATGCGGCGCGTGAATTGGTGTGGAGTGCAGAACCAAATCAGTTCGTCGAAGCCCACCTCGCAGACCTACCGCCTGGTACCGCGATCGATCTTGGAAGTGGGGAGGGGAGAAACGCAGTGTGGCTGTCGAAGCTCGGCTGGGATGTGACCGCAGTCGACTTCGCATCAGCCGGGCTGGCCAAGGCCCGTCACCTTGCGGCCGACAACGGTGTGAGTGTTGACTTCGTCGAGGCCGATGCCCTGACCTACGAACCGTCGGCCCAGGTCGACCTCGTTCTGATCTCCTACCTGCAGGTGGCACGGGAGGATCAGCGGACGGTGCTCGAGCATGCTCGAACCTGGCTCGCTCCCGGAGCAACGTTGCTCGTCATCGCTCACGACCGATCGAACGTCGCCAGCGGGTACGGAGGTCCGTCGTCACCAGAGGTCTGCTATACGCCCGAGGAAACCATCGAGCCTCTGTCGGGCCTCTCGATCGATCGTGCCGAAGTCGTGGAAAGGATCGTCACCAACGAAACCGGACGCCACGTTGCCCTCGACACGTTGGTGATCGCCCGGCGGCCGAAGTGACCTAGGCGAACCGCATTCCCAGATCGGGTCGATCGGTGATGAACCCATCCACGCCCAGCTCGATGAGCTGGCGCATCTCTTCGACCGTGTTCACGGTCCACGGCAGCACCTCGAGCCCACGTCGGTGGGCCTCAGCGATCTGGCCTTCGGTCAGCGGTGCGTAGTACGGGGACCAGATCGACGCACCGGTGGACGAAATCTCGTCGAAGTCTGGGGCGAATTCGGTGAGCGCAGAGAGCTTGAGGCCCGGCCGAACCTTGTGGATGGCACGGAGTGACCTGAAATCGAAGCTCTGAATCGTTGAGCGCTCCGCCATGCCAGCCGAATCAATCACATCGATCAGCACCCGTTCGAACGTGCCGACATTCTCCCCATCGAAGTCGTCTCCGATGTATTCGGGATGGTTGGGTACCCGTTTGGTCTCGATGTTGAATTCGACCCGTTCGGCCGCCAGCCGCTGTGCGTCAGACTTTTCGGGTGCAGACGCGTACGCTGTCACGAAGTTGAACAGATCGGCGAGACGCACGACTCTGAAGGCGTCACCCGCCAGCTCGGTGGGCTCGCAGATCTGGGCATCGAATCGCTCGGGTTCGGGGTTGCGGTCACAAGCGAAGTAGGCCAGGTCATCGACGGTCACCGATCGAACCGGAGCCGGAAGGTCCAGATGATCGGGGGCGCCGTCGATGATTCGACACTTTTGATCCCACAGTTCCTCGTCGTGCCAAATCACCACTTCGTCATCGGCGGTGAGATGAAGGTCCAACTCGAGAGTGGTAACCATCAGATCGAGGGCCACCTCGAACGCAGGCAACGTACTCTCGGGCCGCAACCCTCGCGAACCGCGATGACCTTGAATATTCAGCTTGGGCATCGTGCCACCCCTACACCGTCCAGGTTGCCCCACTGCGCAGGAGATCGGAGAGCTGTCCCACGCCATCGACCTGTGCGGCCGCCACTTGGTTCTCGAGGAGATCGCTGTACTCGGGTGCTTCCACGGAGCGGAAGACGCCGAAACAGGTTGGGCTCTGCCGATCCTTGGCCAGTTCTGCAAGGGCGAACGAGACCGATGGGTCGGCGTCCTTGCGGTGTACGACCAGCGAATCGACACCGACGGTCTCGACGTTGACCACCTCGGCTCGTCCGTCGTTGATGGCGACGCCCAGCTCGTTCTCGGCACCGAACCGAATCGGTTCTCCTTCGACGAGGTCGATCATCATCGCATCTCGGTTGGAGCGCTTGGTGATCGCATCGAAGGCGCCATCGTTGAAGACGTTGCAGTTCTGATAGATCTCAACGAGCGACGCACCCCGGTGGGCATGTGCCTGTTTGAACACGTTGATCATGTGCTTGCGGTCGAGATCGTGAGTGCGGGCGACGAAGGTTGCCTGGGCGCCGATGGCAAGGCTGATCGGATTGAACGGGCGGTCGATCGAACCGTCCGGAGTCGACTTCGTCACCTTGCCGATCTCACTGGTGGGGGAGTACTGACCCTTGGTTAGCCCGTAGATCTGGTTGTTGAAGAGCAGGATCGTGAGGTTGACGTTGCGGCGCAGGGCATGAATGAGGTGATTGCCTCCGATGCTGAGCATGTCGCCGTCCCCTCCAACCACCCACACGTTCAGGTCCGGTCGAGCTACCGCGAGGCCGGTGGCGATCGCAGGTGAACGTCCGTGGATGGTGTGCATGCCGTAGGTGTTCATGTAGTACGGGAATCGGGCTGCGCAGCCGATGCCGCTCACAAACACAGTGTCGTGGGCCTTCACTTCGGTTGCGGGGTCCTCGGCCAGCTCGGTGTGCATGAATTGCATCGCGGCCAGAATCCCGTAGTCGCCACAACCCGGGCACCAACGGACTTCCTGGTCGCTGGTCCAGTGACCACGTTTGGTCGGGTCCAGTGTTATGTCGGTCATCCCATTACCTCCAGGAGAGCCTTGGTAGCGGTCACGATTTCGTCGCCGGTGAAGGGCAGTCCCTGCACCTTCGAAAGCGGTGTTGCGTCGACGAGAAATTCTGCCCGCAGGAGCTTCACCAGCTGTCCTCTGTTCAGTTCTGGGACGAGGATTCGTTCGTATCCCCGCAGAATCTCACCCAGATTGGATGGGAATGGGTGGATGTGGTTGAGGTGGATTTGATCGACATTCACGCCCTCGGTTCGTAGGCGTTGAGTCGCCGAGGTGATCGATCCCTTTGTTGAACCCCAGCCCACCAGAAGAATGTCGCCAGACCCGTCTCCATCGACCTCGATGAGGGGAATGTCCGACGCGATGCCGTTGACCTTGGCTTCGCGGAGTTGGGTCATCAGTTCATGGTTACCAGGGTCATAGCTCACGTTGCCGGTGCGATCGGCCTTTTCGAGCCCACCGAGCCGATGCTCGAGACCCGGCGTGCCCGGCACCGCCCAGGGCCGCGCGAGCGTGTCGTCGTCTCGAAGGAAGGAAAGGAACTCAGGGTTGCCATCGCCGTCGGTGCTGTTTGGTTCGGTTGCGAACTCCACCGATATGTCCGGTAGATCCTCGACCGAAGGCAGTCGCCATGGCTCTGCTCCCGTCGCCAGATAACCGTCGGTGAGAAGCATCACCGGAGTTCGGTACTTCAACGCCAACCGGCTGGCTTCGATCGCAGCAAAGAAGCAGTCCGATGGGCTGTTGGCTGCGACCACTGGCATCGGTGACTCGCCGTGACGGCCGTACATGGCCATCATGAGATCACTCGCCTCTGTTTTGGTCGGCAATCCTGTGGACGGACCACCTCGTTGGACGTCGATGATCACCAGCGGGAGCTCCATGCTGAGCGCAAGGCCGATCGTCTCACCCTTCAATGCCACACCGGGGCCCGAGGTGGTCGTGAAGGCAAGGGAGCCACCGAAGGCGGCACCGAGTGCAGCGCCCGCGCCGGCGATTTCGTCCTCGGCTTGGAAGGTTCTCACACCGAAGTTCTTGTGCCGGCTCAGCTCGTGGAGGATGTCCGAAGCCGGTGTGATCGGGTAGCTTCCGAGGAAGACCGGCAGGCCGCTGAGCTGACCGGCCGCCATCATGCCCCATGCGGTCGCAGTGTTGCCGGTGATGTTGGTGTAGGTGCCCGGTTCGGCAGGAGCGGCGTTGACGACGTACTGGTTGGCCAGCATTTCGGTCGTCTCGCCGTAGTTGTATCCGGCCTTCAGAGCGGCAACGTTGGCAGCGCACACGGTTGGCTTGGCGGCGAACTTGGATTCGACCCAATCGATCGTGGGTCCGAGGGGCCTGGTGTACATCCAGCTGATGACGCCAAGGGCAAAAAAGTTCTTTGATCGCTCGGCGTCACGCTTCTTCACGTCGAGGTCCGCAGTGGCATCGACGGTGAGTTTGGTCATGGCGATCTCGTGAACGATGTAACCGTCGAGCGAGCCGTCGGTTCGAGGGTCGGCCTCGTACCCGCACTTCTCGAGGTTGCGCTGGTCGAACGCGTCCGAGTTCAACAGGATCGTTCCGAGATCTTTCAGGCGGATCAGCTGACTTTTCAGTGCAGCGGGATTCATCGCTACCAGCACATCGGAGATGTCGCCGGGTGTATGAATGTCGTGGTCAGAGATATGGACCTGAAATGCCGACACACCAGCGATCGTTCCCTGCGGTGCGCGGATCTCTGCGGGAAACTCCGGCAGTGTGGAAATATCATTCCCGACGAGGGCGCTGGTAGAGGTGAAACGATCACCTGTCAGCTGCATCCCGTCACCAGAATCCCCGGCGAACCTGATCACCACACGATCAAGATTCGTTGGCCCGACACGGTCATCCGTAGAGGTCACAAGGCCAAAGGTAACACTCGGTCACGCCGAGTTGTATTTAGGCACATCACTTCTGCGTGGTCGATTGGCACATCATTTTGAAGGAATCGCGGCCGTTACGCTTCACCCCATGAGTGGCACACGAACCGAGACCGATTCGATGGGTGAGATCGACGTCGCGAGCGATCGATACTGGGGAGCTCAAACCCAGCGCAGCATCGAGAACTTTCCAATTGGGCGAGACCGATTTGTTTGGGGTCGGGCGATCATCGAGGGACTTGGTTTGCTCAAAGCTGCCGCAGCACAGGCAAACGGGGAACTCGGCCAGCTGCCCAACGATATCGCGGAGCTCGTTGCGGCTGCGGCAAACGAGGTCGCAGCCGGTGATCTCGATGACCACTTCCCGCTGGTGGTCTTCCAGACCGGATCTGGGACTCAGTCGAACATGAACTCGAACGAGGTGATTTCCAATCGAGCGATCGAGATGGCCGGTGGCGAAATGGGTTCAAAGGCCCCCGTGCATCCGAACGATCATGTCAACAGGGGCCAAAGCAGCAACGACACCTTTCCCACCGCCATGTATGTCGCCACGGTCATGGAACTCGATCGCGAGCTGTATCCGAAGGTGCAGGTGCTGCGGGACACGCTTGCGAGCAAGGCCGAGCGGCACGCCGATGTGGTCAAAGTCGGTCGGACTCACCTTCAAGATGCGACACCGATCACTTTGGGCCAAGAAATTGGAGCGTGGGTCGCTCAGATCGATCAGGCGCTCGAGGGCGTTCGGACAGCCTCAACCGGTCTGCTCGATCTGGCGATCGGCGGAACCGCAGTTGGAACCGGGCTCAACGCCCACCCCGAGTTCGGCGATCGAGTGGCTGCGATCCTCGCGGAGCGAACCGGGCACCAGTTTCGATCGGCTGAAAACAAGTTTGCGGCGCTGTCCGCTCACGACGCTCTGGTCACGTGTTCGGCGGCTCTGCGGACCCTCGCCGGTGCGCTGTTGAAGATGGCGAACGATGTCCGATGGCTGGCCAGCGGTCCCCGAAACGGCATCGGCGAAATCACCATTCCCGAAAACGAGCCTGGCTCGAGCATCATGCCAGGCAAGGTCAATCCAACCCAGTGTGAAGCGATGACAATGGTCGCTGCTCAGGTTTTCGGGAACGACACGAGCGTTGCGTTTGCCGGAAGCCAGGGCAACTTTCAGTTGAATGTCTTCAAGCCGGTCATGGTTCACAACGTGATCGAGAGCATCCGGCTCCTCGGCGACACATGTGTTGCATTCAACGACAATTGCGCGATCGGGATCGAACCGAACCTGGACAAGATCGGTGAGAACCTCGGCTCCAACCTGATGCAGGTCACCGCCCTCAACAAGCACATCGGGTACGACAACGCCGCAGCCATCGCCAAACACGCCCACAAGACGGGCGCGACGCTCAAGGCGGCTGCCATCGAGTTGGGCCACGTGACCGAGTCCGAGTTCGACGAGTGGGTTGTCCCGATGGACATGACGTCGAACCGGTGAGGTAAACATCCCGCCGTCGGTATGCAATTCTGCCCGGCACTAGTGACGGGCACTCCCGCTGCTTCCACACTGACGCGATGGAGTCAACACCGCGCATCATCGTCCCTCCGGAGACAGCAGCGGCCGGGCCGACTCCGCCGCCGGTCCCTCCGCTCGATCCGAACCGGGGCGGCAATGGAAGGACACTCACGCTCGTGCTGCTCGGCAGCATCGCACTGCTTTCAGTGGGGTCGATCGGCTATGCACTCGGACAGCGCGGAACTTCGGGCGAGGGTGACACGATCGAGCTTGGGGTCCTGGAAGAGCCGACGACCACCCCAAACCAAACCTCCGCCTCGGTTGTAGACGCGGTCGCGTCGTCGACCACCACGACTCCGACGACGGCACCAACGACCGTTGCCACTACCACGGCCCCCGCCAGTAGCCCGACCACGACGGCGGCTCCTCGGAACGACGAGTCGGCGGTCCTGGAAGGGCCACCGTTGAGAGACACCGGGACTGTGCGGCAGGCTGTCCTGGCCGACGGCATTCTCTATCTGCGCGGCAAGGTGCCCAGTCAACCGTTCGGAAACGAAATCGCACGTCTCGCCGGGCAGGTGGTCGGTCCCGACAACGTGGTGAATCAGTACGAGGTGGATCCCTCTGCGCCTCCTGTTGACAGCGCACCTCTGTATGTCGCCGACACGGTCTTGTTTCCAACCGGTGGGGTGCAGATCAACCCTGCGTTCCTGCCGCTTCTCGACCTCGGAACCACACTCCTGAGCGTCAACGAAAACGTGACGATCACAGTGGTAGCTCACACCGATTCCGCTGGAAGCACCGGACTCAACCAGAGGCTCTCTCAGGCTCGTGCGGAGGTCGTGCGTCAGTACTGGATCGATCAGGGCGCCGATGGCGACAGGATCATCGCCGACGGAAGGGGCGAGGCTGAACCCATCGCCGACAATTCGACCCCGGAAGGCAAGCAGCTGAACCGACGAGCCGAATTCATCGTGACTGGAATCCTCGGCTAGGAACGACGACCTCGCCGAGATCTACGAGCGGGACGCGAGGCTTGTGAACCAGCGGCAGGGCGTTCCTCGGTCGGAGGCACAGGTAGGTCAGGCGGCGCAATGACGCCGTCTATCACTTGGCGCATGTGGGCCAGGTGGGCATGGGTTGATCCGCAGCAGCCGCCGATGACGCGTACACCCAACTCCTTGAGTCGGTGGGCATGGGCGGCCATGACCTCTGGTGAACCGGAGTACACCAGGCCCTCGCCCTTCCACTGGGGGATTCCGGCGTTTGCCTTGCTGATGAGCGGCATCTCAGGTGCCGTACTTCTCATCTGGGCTATAGCGCTCTCGGTGTCTGCGAGATTGTTTCCGCAGTTGGCTCCGATGGCGTTGACCTGAAGGGCGGCCAGCTGAGCCGCCATCTCGTCTGCGGTGAGGCCCATCATCGTGCGGCCATTTGTGTCGAAGCTCATCGTCACCGCGACCGGTAGCTGGCTCACTGACCGAATCCCGTGGAGCGCAGCCTTCACCTCTCCGAGGTCGCTCAGCGTCTCGAGCCACAGTACGTCGGCACCCCCGGCCTCAAGACCGACGGCCTGTGCGGCGTAGGCGGCGGCGCACGCCTCGGTGGTGAGAGAACCCATCGGCTCCAGAAGTTCACCGGTTGGACCCATAGACCCGGCGACAACAACGGGCCGGTTCGCTTCCTCGGCCGCGGTTCTGGCGATTGTCGCAGCAGCAGCGTTCAGTTCATGGACCTGGTGTTCGAGCTTGTGGAGTTGGAGCCGGAGGGCATTTCCACCAAAGGAGTTCGTGAGCAGGATCTCACACCCGGACTGGATGTAGCTCCGATGGACTTGGAGGACCCGGTCCGGTTCTTCCAGATTCCACCGTTCGGGGGACTCACCTGAGAGAAGTCCGAGTTCGAACAAGGACGTCCCCATGGCGCCGTCGGCCAACAGGGTTCGGTCCGAGGACAAGAAGTCGACGAAGGGGTTGAGCGCAACAGTTGTATCAGACATGACCAATCACCAATTCTGGATCTGTTCACCCGCCACGCGGCTGAACATTGAATGTGATGGCGAAAATCGGTGTTGACACCACCGATGGATCAAGCAACAACCAGACCCGCCGATTATGGCAGTATAGAACATGAATCGGTGGCGCGGAATCCCTGGTTTGCCAGATCGGTTCCATGGGCACGGTTTCATCGGTATGTGAAAGGATCACGCACAAATGGCGAAGAACAACAAGTCGGCGACCAGGGGAAATGGTTTCCTGACTCCCACCCAACAATGGCTTGCGCTCACCCTTCTCGCGGTACTCGTCGTTGTCGCCATCTTCTATTTCGGAATCGGTGGTGGAGACGGAGCCGGACACTCCGGCTGACCGATGGCCTGGGTTCGAGATACCCGTTGCCCGGTTGATCTGCTGAGAGAGTCCTTGTAGACGCATGTGCGATGCCTCGCATCAAACGATTAGCGTGACCGGACGGCCCCTATCCGTGAGGTACCGATCTGATGTCGCCAATCTCGAGCACCGAAGTCGAAGAAGATCACAACCTGACCCCAGCATCGCTGATCCTGGCCTTGATTGTCGTGGTATCGATCGCAGCGGCGTCATCGATGACCGGAGTCGGCAGCGTAGTGGTCGTGGCAGCGATTGCGGTGCTCACGGTGCTCGGCGCATTCCGGATACTTGTGGCTCTACCGACTCTGACGACACTTCGCTCGCTGACGACAGATCTGATCGGTGCGAAGAACCAGGTTGCCAATCTCGAGGCCCAGGTTGCCGGCCTGGTTGCCGAGCGGGAGAGGAATCGGCGCAAGGTCGCTCGGCTCGGTGGAATCCTGGCGGCAACGCACCATGAGCTGAATCGGGAAATCACGATGCTCGGATTCGCAGTCGATGATGTGGTCGACGAGGCGAGCGGTGCCGGACCGTTGCCCGAAGTTGTCGACAATCTGAAGATCGCTCTGGACCACGTCGAGGAGGGGCAACGGAACGTGTCAGCCCTGTCCCGCCTTGGAACCAACGACAGAGTTGAAAAAGTGGAGCGATTCACCGCCTCCGACATCGTGCCGCTCACCCTGGATGCCGCGGTCTTCATCGAGCGCAACGATCCGGTGTATGGCGACGTCGAACTCTGGCGTCTTTTCGTCAAGAACGCAGCACGGAACTCAGAAGCCCACGGTCAGGCGAATGTCATCACCATGTCAAGTGGCGCAGGCCGCTTGGCCATCGCTGACGACGGCGTCGGATGCTCGACCGCCGAGCTGGAGCAAGCATGGAAGGCCGGGCTCAGACCAAACGGCACGCGAAGTGACGGAACGCAGATCATGCGGCGGATCGCCGAGGCCCATGGTGCTCAGGTCACGCTACACGGTGAGGTCGATTCAGGAGTGCGAATCATGGTGGACCTCAACGACTTCGAAGTTGATCTCAGGGAACGCGGAGCGATCGAGCCCAGGGTCCGGACTCCCCACAAAGCGAGTGGCGGCCGGGTCAGCTCTACCACATAGATCCTCATTTCATACCGGCAGCTTTGACATTCCGCTGGCTGACCTGCGTGAGCCCCGTCCTGTCAACGCGGTACGACACCACCCTTGTCACCTGATGTCCTCCGGCTCGAGCCTTTCCACTTACGACGTCAAGAGTGGTTCCCGTGGCCGCTGGTATCAGCGCGATTGCTCGAAAGCCATCACGTGAGCCCGGTGTGCTTCGCTTGTCCTCGCGAATCAACTCGATCGAATCCCAGACCCAGGTTTCGTTGACGCTGACGAACCGACAGGTGTGACTGGTCTTTGAGGTCCAGCTCAACCCGCCGGGGCACACGACCAGGTTTCCGACGAGGTAGGGGTCCGCTCCGAGGCCATCCCCGCCGAAGGACTGTTCGAAGCCGGCGGCAACGATTTCGTCGAGATCGCCCCGGGCGATTGCCCGCTCGCTCTGGAGCTGTCGTGCCAGCTCAATGACATTGGCGAGCTCTGATTCGTCGAGCTTGGAGAGCACCCGCTGCGACGAGAACGGGTCGACGAG
The DNA here is from genome assembly GCA_048550155.1 of Acidimicrobiales bacterium. Classification (GTDB taxonomy): domain Bacteria; phylum Actinomycetota; class Acidimicrobiia; order Acidimicrobiales; family SZUA-35; genus JABDIY01. Next base: position 10,541 of record JBLYYW010000535.1, read on the forward strand.
CAGCTTGGCGGCGGCGTTGATTCGACGGGTGGATATCTCGTTGGTTTCGGTCACTTGATCGGGCGTGAGGCCTGCGCAGCTTCTCGGAAGCGAGCCCGGACTTCTGTGGCCGATTCGCCATCACATGGGGCCGGTTCGACCACCCTTCCCGCATCCAGTTTCCAGCGGGAGGCAATGTCGGAAGGGCTCTCACCGCCCAGTACGCATGCAGCTTGAACCGCTGCTCCCCGGGCGACGGTTTCGCCGTTCTCGGGGATCAACACCGCTCGGGTGGACAGGCACGCAAACACCTGTGCGAAGGACTCGGATCGCGCTCCTCCGCCGATGAGAAAGAACCGGCCTCTCGCAGTGACTCCGTTGTCCAACAGCGCATCAACTCCGTCGAGCAGGCCGCAGGTGACCCCTTCGACGGCTGCGCGGGCGAGATCGGTTCGTTCGAGCGGGTTTCGTATGCCGAGGAGGCTTCCGCTGGCGTCGGGAAGATTGGGGGTCCGCTCGCCATCGAAGTAGGGGACCAGAGTGAGCCCGTTGGCTCCCTGTGATGAGTTGAGAGCCAGAGTGTCGAATTCGGCATGATCTACCCCGAGGAGCGCTCGAACCGACTCGGTGACCTTGGTGGCATTGAGCGTGCACACCAGCGGCAGGAACCGTCCGCTGGCATCGGCGAATCCGGCGACAAATCCCTTTGCGTCCGAAGTCGAGACGTTGGATACCGCGTAGGCGGTGCCCGATGTCCCCAGCGAGACGACCAAGTCGTCTGGGGCAACCCCCAGTCCCAGGGCGGCGCACATGTTGTCACCGCTCCCGGGCGCGACGAGGCAGTTCGAGTCCAATCCGAGTTCGAGCAACCGAGAACTGCTGATCGAACCGATCGCTTCGAACGGGTTGGCGACCCGTGGGAACTCGATGTCGTCCACGTTGATGTCAGCGTCGGCCAACAGCTCGGGCAGATACCTGCCTTGGCTGGGTGACCAGTACCCCGTCCCGGATGCATCACCCCGATCGGTCGTCCACCGACCGGAGATCCTGAGATTCAGATAGTCGTGAGGCAGACCAACTCGGCGAACATTGCGATAGTGCTCGGGCTCATGACCCTGCAGCCAGGCGAGCTTGGTCACCGTGAACGATGGACCGGGAACCGAGCCGGCTGCGGATGCCCAAACATCGGGTCCCAGACGGGCGATGAGACCTTCGCTCTCCGCTGCCGAGGTTGTGTCGTTCCAGAGCTTGGCGGGACGAACGGGACAGTCGTCGCGATCGAGTGCGACAAGCCCGTGTTGCTGGCCTGAGATCCCGATCGCTCCCACGCTCGGGAGATGATCGGTTACGGCCTCGAGACAGGTGAGCAGCGCCCGCCACCATGTTTCGGGATCCTGTTCGCTGACCGGGGGCGTCGTCGCGGGATGAGGTGTGCGACTTGTGGCAACCAGATGTCCGGAGGCGATGTCGACGATCTCGACCTTGGTGGCGCCGGTGCTCGAATCGACGCCGAGGGCGTAGGAGCCGGTCACCGGGACGTCCAGTCCAGGGTGAAGGTGTGCACAAGCTGTTCTCCGGGATGCAGGATCGTTGGCTCGATATCAAATCGTTGGGGATTGAAGATGTTCGGCGGCCCGCTCTGGGGTTCGACGCAAAAGGCGTGATCGCGCTGGTCATAGATCACCCAGTGGTCACAACTCGAGGTGAGGTCGATCTGCAACTGGTCAACCCAGACCAGCCGAACAGGTTGACCGAGGGATCGAAACGGATGGTCCCATGGGCCGGGATCTGGAGGTGATACGACCCGGCCGGTTGGGATCATGTCGTCGCCGATCTCGTACATCTCGGCGGAATCGAAACCCTCGAAGACCACCTGAACGTTCGGTCCGTCCGGGCTCAACCGCCGATTGAACCATGGATGCCAACCGATCATCGCAGGCATCGGACGCCCGGTTGCCATCACCGACAGTTCAAGGAGTAGTGACCCCGCTTCTTCATCCCCGGAGAGCTGGCCGCGATGTGACACAGTGCCGCCGAGAGGCCACCGGTCATCCAATTCGTGCACAAGATGGCCCGGTCCCAGCTCCTGCCATTCTGCGGTGAAGGCCGTGCCGTGGATTGCGTGCTCGCCATGGTTGATCTCGAGCGACAGAGGTTTGGAGTCGAAGTGAAACCGTCCGCGGTCGACCCGGCCGGCATAGGGGACCATCGGGTAGGCCCCCCACGACATCGGCTTCATGTCAGAGTCACCGAACAAGAGCTCGAATTCCCCGATGCGTAGGCTCGAGACTCGGCCACCATGAACAGGATCGAAACAGAACGATGCAGTCATGAAGCTGCTCGGGCTTCGATCTCTTCCAGGTTTCCCCGCATCGCTGCTGCCATGAACTCGAGTCGACGTTCGATGATTGTCTCCTCCAGCTCGGGCTTGCGATCGATCGCTTCGGTGAGACCCGACGTGCCCGGTCCCAGCCGGACCTTCTGAGAGACCGTCACCGTTCCATCGCCGTGATCATCGAGGGTGTACCACCATCGGCTGGCAGCATTCTGGCCGACCCCCACCTCATAGCTCCAGCTCCTGCACGACTCCCACTCGACGACATGAGAAGTTGTGGACCACTCGGTTTCGCCTCGGCGGTTCCGTCCCAAGAGGCGAGCTCCCAACCCTGGAGGTGGACCATCGGGGTCCCATTCGGCGGCGATAAGCTCCGGGCTGTTCACCACCGGAACGGTTGGATCGATACATGCCTCCCAAATCGCCCGGGGAGAGGCCCGCATCGTGAGTGTCACTTCGGTGGTAGGGCCACTGCGGAACAGCACCTCGCCATGCTAATACCTTCCCACAGGCGGCGATGACTCTGTTGCTGGCACAGCACTCCTAAGGCAGGGGGAGATTCGAGTCGATGTCTCGGTGTGCTCGCTCCCACCATGGCAGAACAAGCCCGCAGCGCAGTCTCAGTGGCTACAACCGCCAGCCTTGCGACCGTCGACACCGACGGGCGGCCCGTCGTGGCACCGGTGCCAATCGTCGACGACGGTTCCGGACAGCCCGTCACCGTCTTGTCGAACCTCACAACCCACACCGAGCGGGCGAGAAGGGACAGCCGGGCCGCCATGAGCGTCGCCGAACGGTTGCTCCTCCAGGGCGAGCTTGTCGCAGTGCCCGGACTCCAACAGCTCGAACTTCAGCCCCGGTTCGTGGCCTTGCATCCAACGCTGACCGGGCAGGTCGAGTCGCTCGATTTCAGTTGGTTCCGACTCACCGTTGATCGAGTCCGATGGACCGACGACGAAGACGACGAGCACTGGCTGCGACCCGAGGACCTTTTCGGCGCCGAGCCCGATCCGCTCGCTGATTTGACCGAGACCGACCTCGGCGACATTGCGGATCGATTGGACGACGATCTGCTGCTCATCTTCCGCTCGCTTGGTGGTCGATGGCTGGCCCGATCGGCTGAGCTTGTCCACATCGACCGCTATGGCATTGTCGCACTCGTGGATGAGCCAGGGCGACGCAGTCGCGGCCGGGTGCCATTCCCCGAGCGACTCGATGAGAGCGATGAGCTTCATGCGTCGCTTGGAGCGCTCCTTCGGGCTGCTCGATCGTCTCCAATAGCTCAGGATCGATGACCCAGTCCTAGACTGAGGGCATGGAAAACCAGCGCTACCGCATCTCAATCACCTACTGCGTACCTTGAGACTATTCCGGTCACGCCGTGAGCGCGACAGCCGATCTTCTCACCAACTACCAGCATGTGATCGATGAACTCTCGCTGAAGACAGGCGGTTCGGGCGTCTTCGACGTCGTCGTCAACGACGCTCTGATGTACAGCAAGGACGCCATGGGTCGTCACGCCGAGCCGGGTGAAGTGCTCGGCTTGTTCAAAGAACTCGTAGGACCCGACGTACCCATCTACGGGACCTGACACGTTGTTCGACAACTGGATCCCGATCGACGATCCCCAGGACCCGCGCATCGCGGTCTTCCAAGGGCTTCGGGACCATCAACTCCGTCAGCTTCGAGAGGCTGACGGCGGCGATATGGACGGCGTCTTCGTCGGTGAAGGTGATGTCGTGGTCGAGCGCGCCCTCGACGCGGGCTACGAACTGCATTCGATACTGGTCGACGGTGCCAGGAACAAACCGATTCCAGAGCGCATCGAATCAGCCGGAGCGCCCATTCACGCTGCGGCCCCGAACGTTCTGCAGCACATCACGGGATACCACCTTCACCGAGGGCTCCTCGCCTGTTTCCGACGACGCCCGCTCCTCGACCCTGCGTGCGTGCTTCGTAGTGCGACAACCTTGATCGTGTTGGAGGGCATCAACAACCCAACGAATCTGGGAGTGATCCTGCGGTGTGGTGTCGCTCTCGGAGTTGATGCCTACGTATTGGACAGCACGTGCAGCGATCCGCTCTATCGACGGTCAGGTCGCGTGAGCATGGGTGAGGCGTACCGGCTGCCCTATGCCAGGCTCGGTTCGTTCCCCGAGGACTTGGCGGTCGTCCACGAGGCCGGCTTCACCACACTTGCGTTGACTCCTGGCGGCGACATCGAGATCGGCGACCTCTCCTTTGATGCGAATCAGAAGGTGGCTCTCGTGCTGGGAAGCGAAGGGCCGGGCTTGAACTCGGAAACGATCGCCTCCACCACGTTACGGGTCCGCATTCCGATGAGCCGTGACGTCGACAGCCTGAACGTCGGCTCGGCTGCCTCGGTTGCCTTCTACGCCATCCAACAGGCGAGGAAGCCCTAAGGGACCTTCGCCACGCTCGTCCCTACGGGGGCGCAGTGAGATATCGGCTGGCGGCGTCGGTGAGGGAAAGGTCCAGCTGGTTGGCCAGGGAGGCGGTCCAGGCCAGCACGTCACCGAGTTCGTGGAGCTGGTCCTCAGGGCTACCCTTCCGGACCGCTTGGGCCAGCTCACCGAGTTCCTCGCACAGCCAGGCCACAGTCGCCGGAACACCGCGCTGGCGATCGGCCTCGCCGTACAGGTCTTCCATCAACGACTGAAACTCGGCGATCTGCATTCGGGGACTCTACTATTGGCCCCATGAAGGCAATCGTGATCTACGAATCGCTCACCGGGAACACCCGCGATGCTGGAGACCTCATCGCGTCAGAACTTCGTGCATCGGGCGTGGAGACGATGTCGTGTTCGGTCGACCGCGTTGATCTTCAGTGGCTCAGCGATTCCGACCTGGTCATCGTCGGTACCTGGGTTGACGGCCTGTTCTTCTTCGGTCAGAAGCCGGGAAGGCCCTGGAAGCTCGCAAAAATCCCGGTCATCGATGGCAAGAAGGCCGCCATCTTCTGCACCTACGCACACGATCCGGGCAAGGTGCTCGACAAGCTTCAAGGTGTCGTTGAGCGCCGCGGCGGCGATGTCATCGGTGGCTTCTCGATCAAACGCAACGACATCATCGCCGGTGCGAGCGAATTCGTTGACCGCCTTTGGGGCGCCTCTGCTCTCCAGACCGAACGTGCGTCGGTCTAGTTGCTTCAGATCGGGGAATCCCTGACCCGGGCGCTCGAATCGGGTGCCTCGCCGGTGGCGCTCGAATCGACAATTTTTTCGAACCTGGGCCTCCCTTCGCCGGCGAATCGAGAAGCACTTGATCGCTGCAACGCAGCAATCCGGCAGGCAGGGGCCGAACCCGCGCTCACCGCAGTGCTACACGGCTCCTCCGTCGTCGGAGTCGAGTCCGAGCACTACGCCACGATCTGTGGACCAGCCCGCAAAGTCGCCGAACGGGATCTCTCGGTTGCGATGGCACAGGCATGGCCATACGGTGCCACCACTGTTTCAGCATCGCTGGCCCTGGCCGCCGCTGCGGGGGTCGAAGTTTTCGCCACCGGGGGATTGGGAGGGGTACATCGAGGCGTCGAGGAGTCGCTGGACGTGAGCGCTGATCTGAAGGCACTGGCGACCCATCGGGCCATCACCGTCTCCTCGGGGGCCAAGGTGTTCCTCGATCTGGCGAGAACGCTGGAAGTTCTCGAGACCCTGTCGGTGCCAGTGCTCGGATTCGGATGCGACGATTTCCCGGCGTTCTATGCGAGATCTTCGGGATTGCCGGTCCCGCATCGAGTCGATTCTGCCGAGCAGGTCGCATCGATCGCCCGGCACCATTGGTCGTTGGGCGGCGCAGGGATCCTGGTTGTCAACCCGGTACCGGAGGCAAGTGCCATCGATTCAAGTGTTCTCGATTCTGCGGTGAAGGGAGCGCTGGACTCAGCCGCTCGGTCAGGGGTCACCGGTGCGGCCGTGACCCCGTTGGTGCTCGCCGAAATTGCCGCGTTGACAAACGGTCAGAGCGTGCCCACCAACCTGGCGTTGGCCGAGTCCAATGCGGCTGTTGCAGCCGAAATCGCTGTGGCCCTCAGGGCTGCGCAACGTTGAACGTGTCGCAGGAGTCCGGGTTGCCGGAGTTGAAACCCTGCTTGAACCAGTTGATGCGCTGTGCCGACGTGCCGTGTGTGAAGGTGTGGGGGTCGACGTAGCCGGATCGGGATTGGATCGAGTCATCGCCCACCGCGGACGCTGCGTTGATGGCCTCATCTATGTCACCGGGATCCAAGGCGAATCCCTCGGATGCATCACCTTGGCGCTGATTGGCGTAGTAGCCCCACACGCCAGCGAAGCAGTCGGCCTGGAGTTCTTGACGAACGGACAGGTCGTTCCTGGCGTTGGGATTCTGTGCTTGTAGCGATCGGACCTGGTCGCTGATGCCGGTGATGGCCTGGATGTGATGGCCGACCTCGTGGGCGATGATGTACGCCTGGGCGAAGTCACCGGCAGCGCCGAGGCTTCGTTGGAGGCCTTCCATCGCGCCGATGTCGATGTAGACCTTTTGGTCTTGGGGTGCCCCGCAGTAGAAGGGTCCAGCAGCAGCTCGGCCGATCCCGCACCCGTCGGTACGGGTTTCGCCCGAATACAGCACCATGGTCGTGGCCTGGTATTGCCGCCCGGCATTCTCGAACAGGGCTGACCACACGTCCTGGGTGTCCGCCATGAGGGCGCTGAGGCACAATTCGACTTCGACATCGCAGCTTACGATCTCGTCCGAATCGCTGGCGTTGGCGGAGGCCTCACCTCCGAACGAAGGGTTATCGACGTTGAATGCGCCGCCCCCTGATCCTGAGGGGCTGCTGTTGGTGGTCGTTCCGCCGTCGCCACCGAGGTTCAGGCCAAAGAGCAGCCCGAGGATCGCGATGATGAGCGCTCCGATGCCTCCGACTGCTTTTCCTCCACTGGGCATCCGACCGCCTGTGGTCATGCCACCCCGGCCGAACGTGGTCCCTTGGCCTCCACGACCGGTGGAGCGTCGCCGATCCTCGACGTACTCCGAACCGCGTTCAGCCTGTTTCCTGGAAATTCTTGCCATCAGTTGCCCTCCCTGCTCGGCGGGCTCATTCTAGCGGTCGGGATGGTTGAGCCGTTGTTCGCCCTGATCAGGCCGCGAGAGGTCGACCGAACGGCGAGAAATCGGTCCAGCCGGCGAGAAAATCTTCGGCTCGCACGAACGCACCCATCAGGACTCCCTCTTCGTGGCTCGCGCACGCCCCCAGGATTTCGAGGATCCGATTCTGAACCGCTTCGGACCGCTCCGAAGTGAGCGACGTGGTGGTGCCGACATAGGCGCCGACCAGACCGCCGGCGGCCGACACGAAGTCGGGAATGACGGTGGTGCCCGCTCGCTCCAACATCAGGTAGGCCTTTGTTGTGACCGGAATCGGACCCCACGGGACGACGGTGTTGGCTTTAACCATGGCGGCACCCTGATGGTTCAGAACGCCCGGTTTCGATCCGGCGACCAGAATATCGGCCTCGGATCCCCAGATCGCCCACGGCTTGGCACCAGGCTCCGGAGCAACCACCGTGGCGCCGGCATCTCCGAGCCCGGATGCGACGACATCGGCGGTTGGATTCGAACCCGAGCCCTCGACGGCGATGCGGACCCCGGTCAGTGGCCCTCCGACCGCCCATGTGGCGGCTGCGACCACCCCGGCAACAGTGAGCGACTGCGTGTCGAGTCCTGACACGGCCGGCTGCAATGAGGCGAGCTGGGATGCGGTGACCCCCTTGCCCGGATTCAGGTCGATTCCATCGAGGCTCGCGACCTCGTCGACGAACGACGCGAGTGCCTCGGCTTCTGCTTCTCCTTCGGCATTGATCCCCGCCGATGCACCGCTGCGCTCCATTCCGAAAACGGCAAACGTATAGGTGGCAGACCGAGCCAGATCCTTGGCGCTGGACTGGAGGATCTTCTTACCCATCCGGACGACGCCGGTAGCTGGGACGTTGGGAATGTCTGTGACCACGAACGCATCGGTCGACGTGAGTTTCGTCAGCGGCATTCACCGATCCTAATCACCCAAAACGTGGTCGGACCCCTTCCAGGGGGAGGGGTCCGACCGGTGAAGCCTCTGGTAACAGTTAGAACAAGCCTGAGTCGACGAACGCCGTGGCGAACACGAGGCTGACGATGGTCATGACCTTGAGCAGGATGTTCATGGCGGGGCCGCTGGTGTCCTTGAAGGGATCTCCAACGGTGTCGCCTACCACGGCCGCCTTATGGGGGTCCGACCCCTTGCCGCCATGGGCTCCGGCTTCGATGTATTTCTTGGCGTTGTCCCAGGCCCCGCCGGCATTGGCCATGAAGATCGCTAGAGCAAAGCCTGTGACGAGCGCTCCGGCCAAGAGCCCGCCAAGGGCGTTGACGCTGACGAAACCGACCAGCAGGGGCACGACCACGGCGAGAGAACCGGGAATGATCATCTCTCGCAGCGACGCCTTGGTGGAGATCGCAACGCAGCGAGCGCTGTCCGGGATGACTCCGGGCTTGCCTTCACGCAGGCCGGGTATCTCGCGGAATTGGCGGCGAACTTCTTCGATCATCTCCTGCGCTGCTCGGCCGACGGCATCGATGGTCAGGGCGGCGAACAGGAAAGGAAGCGCCGCACCGATGAACAACCCGATGAAGACATCGACGCTCCCGATGTCGAGGTCGAGGGTTCCTGCTCCGCCAGCCTTGTTCACTGCGAATTCGAAGCTCTTGAACAGAGCCAGAGCAGTGAGGGCAGCAGAGCCGACCGCGAAGCCTTTGGCGACGGCTGCGGTGGTGTTGCCCAGCGAGTCCAGTGCGTCGGTGACCTCGCGCACGCTTGGGTCCAGTTCGGCCATCTCGGCGATGCCCCCGGCGTTGTCAGCGATCGGGCCGTAGGCGTCAACCGAGACCACCACGCCGGTGGTTGCGAGCATGCCGATAGCGGCGACGGCAATGCCGTAGATTCCGCCCTGGAGCTGCTCGATATCACCGTCAGAACCGAACGTCATCTCTCCGCCGTAGTAGGCGATGCCGACCCCGACAAGGATGAGGAACACAGAGGCCGCCACCGAGATCATCCCGGCGCTGATGCCGCCCAGGATTGTGGTCGCCGGTCCTGTCTCGGCCTGTTGAGCGATCTTCTTCACCGGGCCATAGTGATCACTGGTGTAGAACTCCGCGGTCTTGCCCAGGGCCCAGCCAACGATGAGACCACCGATTACCGAGATTCCGAGGCCGATGGCATTCCCGCCGAACTCGTCGCCCCCGAACATCCAGTACGAGAGGGCGATGGTGCCCAGGATCGTCAGACCCATCGCCACGTTGGTGCCGAGGTGGAGGGCCTTGCTCAGCGCCCTACTGTCAGTTGAGCTGCCGCCCTTCACCAGGAACGATCCGATGATCGATGCGATCATGCCGACGAATGCGACGGCAACGGGGAACATGAAGAGCGAGAGTGCTGCGCCCTCCTCAGGGGTTGCGGCAGCTGTCGCAGCGGCGAATGCCACCAGAGAAATCGGGGCGATGATCGAGCCGGCATATGACTCGAACAGGTCGGCACCCATGCCGGCGACGTCGCCCACATTGTCGCCGACGTTGTCGGCAATCGTTGCGGGGTTTCGGGGATCGTCTTCGGGAATACCCGCCTCGACCTTGCCCACAAGGTCAGCGCCAACGTCGGCCGCCTTGGTGTAGATGCCTCCGCCGACACGACTGAACAGAGCGATCGAGGAAGCTCCCAGACCGTAGGCGGTGACGATTTCGAAGGCCTTGTCGACATCGAGCCAAAGGACAAAAACGATGTACACCAGCATGAGCCCGGCGAGGGCAAGACCAGCGACCGAGAAACCCATGACGGCGCCGCCTCGGAATGCGATGGGCAGGGCCTTGCCCGGCCCGTCCTTGGCAGCCTCGGTCGTTCGGGCGTTGGCCATGGTAGCCACGGTCATCCCGGCGTAGCCGGCGGTGCCGGACAGCACGGCGCCGATCACGTAGCTGACCGAGGCCAGAGGAGTGATGGCCACGGCGAGCAGCAACGCAAGGATGACCACGAAGCCGGCTACCCAGGTGTACTCCTGCTTGAGGAATGCCCTTGCTCCCTTCTGGATTTCGGTCATCAGGAAGACCATGCGGTCGTTTCCTGGGCTCGCGGCCTTCACGTCGTAATAGAAGAACGCAGCGACGCCAAGAGCGGCCAGTGCAGACAAGACGGCAAGATACGGAATGAGTTCCACGGATAACTCCTGCTAGGGGGAATAATTGCGCGAGGCGCGAACACCCGGCGACCGAGCGAGGCTAGTTTGCCGCGCTCACGATCTCCAAAGGGCGATCCCCCCTAAACCTATCTTGCATGAGGCAGTATTCCCTGCTCAAGGGGGTGTATGCCGGTGTGGCCTTCAAACGTGTCAGTCTTGTGACGGAATGATCCAGAAGCGGCACGGCACACAACCGACATCGAGGCCGTCGCGTCACTCGGTTGTCGTACGAGA
>JBLYYW010000536.1:0-4817 GCA_048550155.1 Acidimicrobiales bacterium
CCTTCGGGGTTCACGTAGATGAGACCCATCTGAACGGCGCCAAGAGGTTCCTGCAGACGACGATCGCCGCTATAGCGCTCGTCGTCGAGCCACACGTTTTCGGGACCCCAGTAGATGTCTTCTTCGGGGGCCCAGACGTCCTTTCGGCCGCCGGCAAAACCGAATGTCTCGAATCCCATCGACTCGAGGGCGACGTTGCCGGTGAGGATCAGAAGGTCGGCCCACGACAGTTTGCGGCCGTACTTCTTCTTGATCGGCTCGAGAAGGTAGCGAGCCTTGTCGAGGTTGACGTTGTCGGGCCAGCTGTTCAGCGGGGCGAAACGCTGGGTGCCCGAGGTGCCACCGCCTCGACCGTCGTGGGTGCGGTAGGTGCCGGCGGAGTGCCAGGCCATACGAATGAAGAATGGGCCGTAGTGGCCGTAGTCCGCCGGCCACCACTCCTTTGAGTCGGTCATGAGGGCGGTGAGGTCGGCCTTGACCGCAGCCAGGTCGAGGGTGGCGAATTCGGCCGCATAGTCGAAGTCGTCGTCCATCGGGTTGGACTTGGGCGAACCCTGATGGAGGATGTTCAGGTTCAGTTGGTTCGGCCACCAGTGTTGGTTGGCCTGGCTACCACGGGCCGAATGGTCGCTTTGTAGCACCGGGCATTTTGCTTCGTCGGTCATGTTGTTCCTTGACTCCTGCGGGTTGGTTTCATTGGTTTGGGAGATTCGTTTTCGGTGAAAATCGGATTCAGGGTTGACAGTCGGGGCACCGACCCCAGTAGACAACCTCGGCTTCGTCGATTTCGAAGCCGTGGTCTTCCTCGGCGTCGAGACACGGCGTCGACCCGACAGCACAGTCGATGTCGAAGATCAGGCCGCACCCTCGGCACACCAGATGATGGTGGTTGTCGCCCACGCGGTCCTCGTAGCGAGCTGGCGAACCGGTGGGCTGAATCCGCCGGATCAGACGCTTGTCAGCGAGGGCGCCGAGCGTGTCATACACCGCCTGCCGGGAGATCGAGCCGATCTTGTCGCGCACGACTTCGGTCAGCTCTTCTGCAGTGGCATGCGGACCAGCGGTGACGGCCTGCATTATCGCCAGACGCTGTGCGGTGACCTGGAGCCCGCTACTTCTCAGCTGCTGCTCGAAGCTCTGCTGCTCGATCGGCCCCTGAGCGATGAATTCTTGCCCCGGGGCGTCGGTCACGGTCGACAGTCAAGCACAACTTCTGGACACAGTCAAGAATTCGACTTCATCGAATTGACGGCGGAATTCTCGTCGAAATCGAGGTCCCACCCTGGCCTGGAGTTGGCAGCAGAAAGGTAGGGCAACCAACGAATGGCGACACTCTTGCGTGTTGCCGTGAGCCACAAACTTTCGGTTCGAAAGACAACGATCATGCGGCATGTTAGATTCTCGTTGTCCCGATAGGCACGGTGGAACGGTCTGGCTGGGCGTGACGATGGCGAATCGACGCTGTCGCTGATCAAAGGTGGGAAATCACATGCGTAAAATACTCATTGCTGCGTTCGTCGTTCTCGCGGCAACGCTCTCGGGCGTCGCCGCAGAAGCGGGTTCGCCAAATGTCGAAGAATTCTATCCAGGAATTGACTTTCCCGACTTCGAGAATGGATTCGTCGTCTTCTTGAACACAACGAGAGATGCGATTTGCACCGAAGAGCAAATCGAAGCAGAGTTCGAGACAATTGCCTGGTTCGAGAGTGGAGACGCTGACGAATTCTTCCAGTACTTGGATGAGAACGATGGCGATCCAACCGGATTTGAGGGAACCTTCCCGCCTGAAGAGCCACCACGCCCGGAGGGCATCGTGGCGTTCAGAAGGCTGTCGAAGGAAACCGGAAAAGGGGCACTGGTCGAATCGGTTCGAGGAACCGATGTTCCGACCGAACTGTGGCGCCAGGACGAAAACCCCCCTGGGGTCGGACCCTGCACCGACACGCTGGGTCAGTCGGGCCCCTACGCGACGGGTACTGCCATGGCGAGAGCCAACGACAACAACCTGTTCGATTCACCCTCCCGAAACACGTCGTTCGGAAATCGCCTGAAGGCGACGCTCACCGACAACGACGGCAACAAGGTGGTATACAGCACCCGTTTCCATCTGAACTTCCGGTGCAACACACCAGAATTCGGGCCTCCAGCCTGCCTCATCGAACGGACCACCATTCGGTAGGCGGCTCGCTGGGAGGGTGACGTTCACCCTCCCGGCCAAGACGGTTGCCCGCCATCGTTTCTGGGCGGCGTGATCGACCGATTCTCGACGTTTTCCAGTTCGTCGATGAGTCGCATTTCTGTCGGGACGTCTCGCCACGCGCCTCGCTCAGGTGGGAGGTGCAGACAGAATGGCCCGAGTTCCAGGCGGTGTGGGGAGGTGCGGCGCAAGCGATTTGAACAACGCGTCAAAGCCGTTGACGGCGGCATCGGATCGTTGGGCAAGCCGGATCGGTACCGGCGGAACACCGTCGAGAGGCAGGAATGCGTCGTGCCCGATGGAAAACCGTTCGGCGACCTCGCGTATCGACGTCACCACCCCGCATCCCTTGCGCAGCGCGATCGCGGCCTCCTGAGGCGAGTTGCAGAACAATCGGTCAGCTCGAGGGGGAGGTCCGCCGCGCTGCTCATCCGAGGTCCAGAACGCCCGCCACACTCGATCGCTGACGTGCACATTCAGCCAGCCTGCGTCGTCGAGGTCGGCCAGGGTCACCGTTTTCCGACTGCTGAGATGATGGTGGGCTGAGATCACCGCAACCCGGTCCTCCGTTCCGAACACCCGGCTGTCGAGGTCGGCGTCGATCTCGGTAGGGCCGATCAGGATGGCCGCATCGGTTTCTCCTGCCCGCAGTCCCGCAGTCGGGTCGGTCCAGTCGTAGACGCCGATCTCGATCTGCGTAGAACCATACGCGGACACGCCACCGGCGCCGATCCGATCCAGGGCCACCGATCCGAAACCGAACAACGTCCCCACCCGGATCGTGTCGTCCGCGGTTCGACCCAACGTTCGAGCGTGTGACTCGAGTTCTGCTGAAGCCGCAGCGACCCCGCGCAACTGGGAATGAAGGGAACGCCCGGCGGGGCTGAGCACCATCCCTCGGTTGCTGCGGTCGAACAGGGTGACGCCCAGTTCCTTCTCGACCCGCCGGATCGCCTCACTCATAGTGGGAACGCTCACGTGTTCAATGGCCGCTGCCCTGGTGAGGTTCTGCTCCGCTGCCACGGTCAGGGCGTAGCGCACATCCTGGACCCTCATGTGCCCACGTTAGGCAGACCCGAACGTGCCTACAAGACTTCCGTGTGGACCGAGTCAGCGATCTGTGAACGAATAGCGGTACGAAGCCCCGGCACTCCAAGGAGAGACGCGATGTCGACCGCCCAAGACGGCTGCACGTTACCGAGCGGGCGTATCTCGCGCCGCAAACTGCTGACAGGAGCGGGAGCGGTGACCGCCGCGGGGGCCGCGGCAGCTGTGGGAGTGGCGGGTCCCGCAGCTGCCACAACGATCCCACGACACCCATCTCCGTTGCCCAGGCCGATCCCAGGAGGGGTGCCACTCGACCCCGAAGACCCAGAGAATTCCCTGATCCACTGGTACCTGCCCGGCCCGACCGATGCGGTCAGCCCGATTCTCGGGCTCCAGGGCATGGGTCTCGACGTCGAGGCCAGCTCGATCACTGACTTCCAGGGTGAGGTGGCGTTCGCCATCGTGAGCGGCGAAGCCCAAACGAGCAACAACGAGACCCTGCAGGTCGAGTTCGACGTGAGGGTGATGGAGGGCCGGTATGTGGGCGAGGACGGCAATGAGCACAACTCAATCTTCGCCTTCCTTTGAGTGGATCTCTTCACAGGTTCCGGTCCGGAATCACAAGTTCACGACTTTCAGCCCGGCCTTTCGCCCAACAATCTCTTCTGGGTGACCGAACTCGCACCCGGAAGCTTCGGTTTGGGAGGCAACCACGCTGGATTGCGTCTACGAAACCTGCCGCTGGTTGACAGCTTCGTGTTCCTCGGCCCGACACAGGTGTCGGCATCGGTCGACGTGGATCTGGTGTGGCGGCGCACCGGTCACCACAGGGAGCGTGGCAAGGGCACCGATGTGGATCCCACCGACCCAGCCGCCTTCCTCGGCCGCATAGCCGAGGCCGAGTGCTATGGCTATGTGTCGGGTCGTGAGATCGGGTTCTCATTCCGGACCGGCCGCCTCAGCTCGGCCTCCTACTACGCACAAATTGGTGAACAACGAAACGGCGTCTTCCTGACCTGACGCCTCCCGGCATCTTGCCTCAGGGAGACAGACCGGTTCGACCGTCCAGGCTGATCCGAACCGGGCGTGCGACACTGGCACGGTGATCGATCTCGACGGACGTGTGGTCATGATCTCCGGTGCCAATCGCGGCATCGGTCGCTGCATCGCTGCGCAACTGGCCGGCGACGGCGCCCTGGTCAGCCTGGGAGCACGCCACCCTGACGCACTGTCCGAAGTCACCGCCGAACTGCCAGACGACCGGGTGCTGCGGCACCAGTACGACGCCACCGAGCGGGGCTCGGACGCCAGATGGGTAGCCGCAACGCTGGAGCGGTTTGGCCGATTGGACGGCTTGGTCAACTGCGCCGGGATTCTCGAATCGTTCACCCTGGACTACGGCGACGAAGCGGCGCTGGATCGAATGTTCGAGGTGAACGTAAAGGCTCCGCTACGACTCACCCGGCTCACCCTTCCCCACCTGCGGAGCTCGGGTGAGGGTCGGATCGTGAACCTCTCGAGTCTTTCGGGTATCCGGGTGGCCAACGACGAGGTCGGCTATGCCATCTCCAAG
>JBLYYW010000537.1:0-6825 GCA_048550155.1 Acidimicrobiales bacterium
GGCCCCCGGCTCGGCCCCTCGCACGATGACCCGTGAAAACGCTGTATGGGTCGCGAGGTCGATCGTCGGCACCTCGGGGCTCTGACGTGCGTCGGGGTCGACATCCCCCTGTCGATCACCCTCCTGGGCAACCTGACGCTCGCTGCTGTCATTCCGGCCGTCGTCGAGAACGGTTTGGTCGCCCGACGTGCACGCTCCGAGTAGCAGACCGAGCGCGACCAAAGACCGCACGAAGTGGAGGGGGACACTCACCTCACCATTGTGGTCCAGTTCGGCGGCAGAGTGGTGTGGGGTGCTCGCGATGGCGGTCGATCGAGAGATCCTGCGGGGGTCCGACTCTTTCCCCTGTCCATCGCCTATTTTTTTGAGCCGAGCGGAGTGGTGTCGAAAGGCGCCCCTGTTTGTTGTCCCAATTCTTCTTAGACCAAGGCTTTCGTTCGCCCGATGAGTTCGACCGTTCCAGCGCACACCCCGGGTCCACCCCGTCTTGTAGCGACCTGCGATGCCGATTTCGGGCCCAAGTGTTCGAGGCGGACCGGATGACACGGTTCACACGCTCGGGGACAGAGCGGCATCGCCTGCGCCTCGCCACCCTGATCGTTCTCGTGGTGCTCGGTGGTGCGGTCGCGAGTATTGCCAGCACGATGTCAGCCGGGGCCGAGGAGCCCTGGGTGGAATCGGGGTGGAGCGGAGGTGAACTTCCAAACCTGTCGGTCGTGCTTCGAAGCATTTCCAGTTCAGATCCCAACATCGAGGGCCGTCTGCTCCCCGCTGTTCGAGACATTGCCGGCGTCGAGTCGGCATTCCTCGATGTACTGCCCGCAGGGCCCCCGGTGCTGCACCTGGTCGTGGGTGATCCGGGGCAACTTGATCGAGTGACCAGTGAGGTCGAAGAACTGTCGGCCGGCCTGGCCCAAGGTGAACTGTTGATCGGCGGTCAGCTCCTCGCTGATGCGGAGGTGAACGCTTCCATCACGACTTCGGCGTTCATCGCGTTCGTTCCGGTTGTGGTGATTCTGGGATTCGTTGTTGCAGCTCTGCACGGAAGCGTGGTCGGCCTCGCCGCCGGCCTATCGTCGGGCTTGTCGGCCCTTCTCGGCGGGATGATCGGGTCCAGCGTGACCGGATCCTTCGACGGGTCCCTCTCCACGACGGTCCTGCCCGGCGCTCTGGCCGGCCTGCTCGTCGGGGTGACGCTGGTTTTCCGGTTGATCTCCTGGTTTCAACATCCCGACGCCGAGGACGCGGCCGACAACATCCTTCACTCGGTGCTGGCCCAACTCCCGGATCTCGGTCTTGTGTTGGGCGGTCTCGGTCTGCTGGCCGCGGGTGGGTTCGTGTTGGACGGGTGGAATGCCCCGGTCGCTGTGTTCATGGGGGCACTCTTCGGTGCGCTCGCCACGCTGGCAACGATGCCGGCACTGCTTTCGACCCGAGGCTCAGTACACGACAACGCCGAATTTCGAGCGGTCCCCATCAAGGTCCCGGACGGCCGAGATCTCCCGATGGCCGTGCTCGTGGTCGTCGCTCTGCTGCTGTTGGGACTCGGCGCGGTCGCTGCTCGAGGAAACTCCTCACCGACGTTGCTCGACGCGTCGGAGTCAGACACAGAAGCAGCACAGATCTCCGAGCAGCTTGTCCGCCTGGGCGGAGACCCTGCCGCCGCAATCAGGGCCACCGCTCCCTCTGGCTCGGAGAACTGGTTTGCCGAGTGGGCCAACAGCGCGAGCCGATATCCCGGCGTTGATTGGGTCGCTACCTCATCGGGTCGCTTCGAGAACGGTGTGATGGTCTCCGATGCGTCTTCGGCCCCTCCTCTCGATGACCGGACTGCGATCATCAACCCGTCCGAGTCGGCGAGATCCCAGGAGACTCAGGCGACCGTGCGAGCTCTCCAGGAGATCGAAGCCGACGGGGCGGTTCGTCTCGAGGGGCTGCCGGTAGACGCAGAAGCTACTGCCCACGGTGCCGATCGAGCGTTGTGGGTGATGGTTTGTGCGCTTTCGTTGCTGGCCGGTCTTGCGGTCCTCATTCTCGTCGGTGACCTCGGTCTTGCAGTGGTCGTCGTTGCCGTTCGGCTTCTCACGTCCTCGGCTTGCCTCGGTGCCTACTATGTCGTGGTGGAGACGCCCACCGCAGGCGGGCTCCAAATCGTGCTCCTCGTCCTGTCCATCGGCGTCTCCCTATTTGAGATTGGCATCCTGAGAATGATCCTTATGAATGAAGAATCACCGTTCGGCTCGGTCGTGTCGGCTGCCATGCGGTCCGGTGGGGGTCATCCGATCGCCGGCCTGGTCGTGGTCGGTCTCACAGGAGTGGGACTGCTGGCCTCCAGCGTCGAGCTTGTGGCTGCGTTCGGTATCGCATTGGCCGTAGCGGTCCTGATCGAAGTCGTACTCGGAATCTGGTTGCTGCGGCCGGTCATCGTCGGCGAGCAGACGCTCCGTTCGGTGTCGCCCGGAATCAGGGGTCGCACAATCATGGGACGCAGGGGACCCTCTGAAGGTGAGCCGGTCAATCCTGAGTGGCGGCGAGTCGTGTCGGGTCTGTTGCGAGAGGAGTTCCGGTTCCAAACCGAGCCAGACCAGGCAGATCTGGGCACCGTGTTCGTAGAAGACACCCCCCTGTTCGGCGAACTTGCCCAGCACAACCTGCGCCTTCGTCAGAACGGGCTGAAAATTCGCGGCGAAGGCCCCACCGTGGTCAGCGTGAAAGCGGTGAACGACGGTGAGCCGGTCACGGTCGCGATCACGGTCGACCACCCCTCGCGACAGCTGTTGTCGGCTGATGGCAAACTGCTCGGCGTACGCGCCGCCGAACGGCGAGACGGAATGCTGTGGTTGGCCCAGGACCCCAGTGGTCGCTACCGCATATCCGAAGCGGTCGACATGGGCAGCGGTGTACCGATCCCCGAAGCTCCCAAGGTAGAGGCCGTTTCCTGAAGTGCACGGGTGAGCGGGAGAGATTGACCGAACCGGCTGGCTACGATCGGGGGAGGCCCGTTCGTCTTCCGAAGGATCCGCCGTGAGCGCTGACGTCGACAACCCACACATTGCCACCTCGGTGCTCGACCTCATCGGCAACACACCGATGGTGCAACTTCAGCAGGTCGGAGCCAACCTCTCCTGCCCTGTTGTGGTGAAGTACGAGGTTTTCAATCCAGGAGGCAGCTCCAAGGATCGCCCTGCGCTCAAGATGATCCTCGATGCCGAGGAACAGGGCCTCCTGAAACCGGGTGGCACTATCATCGAGCCGACCAGCGGCAACACCGGTGTGGGGCTGGCCATCGTCGCAGCCCAACGCGGATACTCGTGCATCTTTGTGGTGACCGACAAGGTGGGCGTCGAAAAGGTCGATTTGTTGCGGGCCTATGGCGCAGAGGTCGTGGTGTGCCCCGTTGCGGTTGCACCCGAGGATCCCCGTTCCTACTACAGCACGGCCGAACGACTGGTGAAGGAAACGCCCAACGCCTATCGACCCAACCAGTACGCCAACGAATCCAACCCACAGTCCCACTACGACACGACCGGACCCGAGATTTGGGCCCAGACCCAGGGTAAGATCACACACTTCGTGGCGGGCGCGGGCACCGGTGGCACGATCAGCGGGGTCGCACGGTATCTCAAGGAACAGAACCCCGACGTCCAGATCGTCGCCGCTGATCCCGAGGAGTCTGTCTTCTCCGGCGGATCAGGCCGCCCGTACCTCGTCGAAGGTGTGGGGGAAGATTTCTGGCCGACGACCTACGACCCCTCGCTCGTCGACCGAGTTGTTCCGGTCACCGACGCCGACTCATTCAAGACAGCTCGGCTCGTTTCCGAACGAGAGGGTCTGCTCATCGGTGGGTCATGCGGCACCGCCGTGTGGGCCGCGCTCGAGGTCGCGGCAGAACTCGGTCCCGACGACCTGGTTGTGGTGCTCACGCCGGACTCGGGCCGTGGCTACCTGAGCACCGTCTTCAACGATGAGTGGATGGCGCGCTTCGGTTTCCTTCATTCCGGCGGCCCAACGGTCGAAGAGGTTCTCGCAGCTCGCGAGCCGGGCCATCGACCGAACCTGGTGTACGTGCAGCCAGAAGACAGCGTCCGGGATGCCATCCTTCTCATGCACAAACACAGCGTCAGTCAGCTGCCGGTTGCTCAGGGTGAGATGCCGTTGGCCAACGCCGAAGTTTTCGGCTCGATCGACGAGCTACGAACGATGGAGGCCGCATTCGGCGACTCGGGGGTTCTCGATCGTGCGGTTGGTGAAGTCATGAAACCACGTTTACCCACCATCGGGATAGGGGAATCGGTCGAGCGAGCCGTGCTTCTGCTCGACTCGGTCAGTGCACTCGTGGTTCTCGATGGTGGTCGCCCCTGCACGGTGCTCTCGCGAGCCGACCTGATCTCGTTCCTCTCGGTCGACTCCCTCTGAATCCACAACCAGACCATCCAACGATCAAAGCCGGGAATCGGACCAAAAGGCAGGAACAGTGACTGAACCATCAGCGCAGGAGGGCTTCGGCTTCTCCACCCGTGCAATCCATGTAGGACAGGATCCGGAGGCCGTGACCGGTGCGGTCACCGTCCCGGTCTTCCAGACCTCGACCTTTGCCCAGGAAGCGGTCGGCAAACACAGCGGATACGAGTACGCCCGAACCGGTAACCCGACCCGCACGGCGTTGGAGGCGGCGCTTGCCTCGCTCGAGGGAGCTGCGTTCGGCGTGCAATTCGCCAGTGGTCTCGCCGCCGAGGACGCGTTGCTCCGCCAGCTCGTTCCCGGCGATCATGTGATCCTGGGCAACGACGCGTACGGCGGTACGTTCCGTCTGATCTCCAAGGTGTTCGGACGAGCCGGCATCACACACTCGGCCCACGACCTGTCCAACCCGGGAGAGTTGGCCGCCAACTGGCCCGGGAACACCAAGATCGTCTGGGCCGAGACTCCAACCAATCCGCTGCTGTCGATCGTCGACATCGAGGCGCTTGCCGGCGTCGCACATGCCAACGATGCGGTTCTTGTGATCGACAACACGTTTGCAACGCCGTACCTCCAACAACCATTGGCCCACGGTGCTGATGCGGTCGTTCACTCGACCACCAAATACCTGGGCGGCCACAGCGATGTGGTCGGCGGCTTCGTCGCAACCAACGACGGTCAGCTCGATGCCCACCTTCGGTTCATCCAGAACTCGGTCGGAGCGGTTCCCGGTCCGTGGGATTGTTACCTCACTCTGCGCGGAGCGAAGACATTGGCGGTGCGAATGGACCGCCACGAATCGAATGCCAGAGCGGTGGTGGAGCTGCTGTTAGAGCATCCAGCGGTTTCTCACGTCCTCTACCCGGGGCTCGAAACTCATCCCAATCACGCCGTGGCCCGGAAACAGATGACCGGTTTCGGCGGGATGGTTTCGTTTCGAGCCGCCGCAGGTAGAGACGCCGCCATGCGGATCATCGAAAGCTGCCGGCTGTTCACGCTTGCCGAGTCTCTCGGAGCGGTAGAAAGTCTCGTCGAACACCCCGGTGTGATGACCCATGCGAGCGCGGCCGGATCGGCCTTGGAGGTACCGGACGATCTCGTACGACTCAGCGTCGGCATCGAAGACATCGCCGACATCCTGGCCGACTTGGAGCAGGCACTGGCTTGAAGATGGCAGACTCTGTCGAATGGGTCGTCACCACGTTCACGTAGGTCCATCTTCGGGTCGGGTCGGCTCGCTGATCGAAGCTGTCTTGGCAGGAGGAGCCGAGCTCTCCGAACCTGAAGAAGCCGAGGTGCTCGTGTGGGCAGATCCACACCGAGCCGACGAACTAGGTAGCTATCTGGAGGGGATGGAAGCAACGAAGTGGGTTGCGCTTCCCTACGCAGGAGTCGAGCCCTACATAGGCACCATTCGCTCCCGACCGGATCTGCTCTGGACGTGCGCTCGAGACGTCTACAGCCGTCCAGTCGCTGAGCACGCCATCGCGCTGGCGACTGCGGGTTTGCGGAGGATTGTTGGCTATGCCCAGCAGACGAGCTGGACCGGTCAGGAGGGCACGATGCTCATCGACGGCAACCTGACAATCTTTGGTGGAGGCGGAATTGCTCGTGCAGTAATATCGCTTCTGCAAGGATGGAATTGCGACATTACCGTGGTCCGCCGTGCCGCCGAACCGGTCGATGGCGCCACGAGGGTTCTTCCTCCAACCCAATCGGTCGAAGCAGTCAGAGGAGCCGACGCAGTGATTCTCGCGCTTCCCCTCACCGAGGTAAGCCGTCACATCGTGAACCGCGAGGTATTGGGCGCCATGGAGCGTCATGCGTGGATCGTCAACGTGGCCCGAGGGGGAGTTGTCGACACCGAGGCGTTGGTTCAAGCTCTTGTTGAGGGTTGGATCGGTGGCGCTGCGCTCGATGTCACCGATCCTGAACCTCTACCTGAGGACCATCAACTGTGGTCGTTTCCGAACGTCGTGATCACCCCTCATGTCGGCAACACACCGGAGATGGGGATTCCGCTGTTGGCTGCCTTTGTCGAGCGCAATGTGGCGACGTGGATCGACGGTGGATCGGTCGAAGGCATCGTGGATCCTGTGGCTGGATATTGACCATCTGGCAGCGTTACCGATCCGTTACAAACCGATGTGCTCGGGGTTGCGTTTTGCGGTATCCCGAATCAATGAATAAGTTGCTGGTTCCGATGTGTCGCGAGGCACATCTGGCACACTGTGTTGCGTGGTCGTTGACCGCCAAACGATCGCTAGGGGAGAACAAGCCGATGATGGGAGTCCGATGACAGCCGTAGAAGCGTCTGCCGGTGTTACTGCGAGCCTCGGTGGCCATCCAACCGTTGCCTCTCGA
>JBLYYW010000538.1:0-27390 GCA_048550155.1 Acidimicrobiales bacterium
CGGAACGAGCGCAGGCGAGCAGGGTTCAGGGTGCGGAGGGACGGAGCAGCTTGCATCGCTCTCGGCCTTGTTTGAGCGGAGCGAGTCCGGAGCGACCCGGAGCGAGGAACGAGCGCAGGCGAGCGCAGGAAGGATTACAGCAGGGCGGCGATTTGGATGGTGTTGAGCGCTGCGCCTTTGCGCAGGTTGTCGCCGGCGCAGAAGAGGGCCAGGCCGTGGGGCACGGTTTCATCGCGGCGGATTCTTCCCACGATCGTGGGATCGATGCCGGCAGCTTTGAGCGGCGTTGGAATCTCATCGACGACCACCTGCGGAGCGTCGGCCAGAATCTCATAGGCCCGTTCCACCGTGATCGGCCGTTCGAACGAGGCGTTGATCGACAGGGAGTGGCCGGTGAAGACGGGAACGCGAACACAGGTACCGCTCACGCCGAGGTTGGGCAGGTGGAGAATCTTGCGGCTCTCGTTGCGGAGCTTCTGCTCCTCGTTGGTTTCGAATGAGCCGTCATCGACGAGATCGCCGGCCAGTGGAACAGCGTTGTATGCGATCGGTTCTACGAAGGCCTCTGCGGGCCCGAGATCAACAGACTGCCCGTTGGTAGTGAGCGTGCGTGCGTCGCCTCCTTTGGCAACTTGGCCGGCGAGCTCTTCGGACCCCTTGAGTCCTGCGCCGCTCACCGCTTGGTACGTGCTCGCGACCATGGTCAGTAGCCCGGCCTCGAGGTGTAGCGGCTTCATCACCGGCATGGCGGCCATGGTGGTGCAGTTTGGGTTGGCGATAATTCCCTTTGGACGGTTGGCGATGTCGTCGTCGTTGACCCCGGCCACGACGAGAGGAACATCAGGGTCCATGCGGAATGCCGATGAGTTGTCGATGACGACTACACCTCGTGAAGCAACCTTGGGTGCGAGCTCCAGGGAGGTAGAACCACCGGCCGAGAAGAGGGCGGCGTCAAGACCGGTGTAGTCCGCACTTGCGGCGTCTTCAACGGTGAGGGGTGAGCCTGCGAACTCGATGGTTGAACCGGCACTCCGGGAGCTGGCGAAAAGTCGCAGCTCTTCTATGGGAAAAGCTGACGATTCGAGGATGTCGAGCATCACTCGACCGACCTGACCGGTTGCACCGACGATTCCGAGTTTCATGCCACGAGGATATGCCGTCGCTCAGCCTTCGACCCCCGATTTTGGAGGCCGGGGGGAGTGAACTGCGTCAACTACCCGCAGAGTCTGCGTACGGAACCAATACGATGAGCCGGGTGCGCGTCGTCCAGAAATTTGGGGGAACTTCGGTATCTGACCCCGATCGGATTCGGGCGGTCGCAGACCATGTGGCTCGCTGTCAGCGTCGCGGTATGGAGGTTGTTCTTGTGGTCTCGGCCATGGGCAAGGAGACCGATGAATTGCTGCGAATGGCGCGCGACGTCTCCAAGGTTCGCCCCGGTCGTGAAATGGACATGTTGATCACCGCCGGGGAACGCAAGGCGTGCGCCCTTTTGTGCATGGCGTTGGCCGAACTCGACGTCGAGGCATCATCGTTCACGGGTAGCCAGGCTGGTTTCAACACCGACGGGAATCACGAGAACGCCAAGATCCTGGAAATCACTCCGATTCGAATCGAAGAGGCGCTGGCTCGGGGAACCGTGCCCGTCGTCGCCGGAAGTCAGGGTGTCTCTGCCGATCGGGACGTCACGTTTCTCGGCCGTGGTGGTTCCGACACCACCGCGGTGGCGCTCGCCCAGGTGTTGGGGGCGGAAATGTGCGAGCTGTACACCGATGTGTCTGGGGTGTTCTCGGCCGACCCCAGGGTGGTCAACACGGCGCAGAAGATGAGCCGAATCACCTTCGACGAGCTTCTCGAGATGACCGCCACAGGTTGTCCGAAACCGGCGATGCGATCGGTCGAGGTTGCCCACAACTACGGCGTCCCGCTGCACATCCGGTCAGCCTTCACCTGGGAGCCCGGCACCCTGGTAGTACGCGACTATTCACAGGAGGAGGCTGCCATGGAGCGCCCCATCATTCGAGCCGTCACCCACGATCTGTCCGAGGCGAAAGTCACCGTTGTGAACGTGCCCGACGAGCCCGGGGTTTCTGCCGAGTTGTTTCGTGCCCTGGCCGAGGCTGAAGTCAATGTCGACATGATCGTTCAGAACGTCTCTGAAGAAGGTCGCACCGACATTTCCTTCACGGTCCCCAGCGACGACCTGGAACGAACCAGCGCCCTTCTTGAAAGCGGCGTGGTGAGCAAGATCGGTGCGGACCGGGTCAGCACCGACGATTCGATCGGTCGAGTATCCGTGGTCGGCGCAGGAATGAAATCGAATCCCGGGGTTGCAGCAACGATGTTCGAGACATTTGCCAGCAACGGGATCAACATCGAGATGATTTCAACCAGCGCTATCCGAATCAGCTGTGTCGTGGCGGCTGACCGGGCCGAGGAATCGGTGCAGTTCCTCCACAGCGCGTTCGGATTGGACGTCTGAGATCGGCTCCGCCGGCATCGACTTCGAAACCTCTGTTGGGGTCTCGGACTTCGAGCTGATCGACCACCTTGCCGAGGTAATTGCCGACGCGGCTGTGCCGGTCTGCATCGTTTCGCGTCGCAAGGTCGCGGCGCTCAATGCACACGTGAACGGTGTCCTGAAGAGCAACGGGGGAGGGCAACACCACGCTGAGGCCGTGACCGCAGACCGCTTCAAGGATCTGCCGGCGTGGATGAGTCAGCAGGATCGACCGGTGATGATTCTTTCGTACCTTTCGCTTTGGCGGCGGGACGCGTCGTTGGCGGCCATCTCGGCGCTCGCCGAGACGGCCCCTGTGGGTGCCCGGTTCGTTTTTGTCGAGCCGACGCTGGGAGTGGGGTTCTCGGCGATTCTCCAACGCATCGCTCGGCCACTCTTCACGCGGAGGCTGGGGTTTTCGTTCCACCGCGACATTCCGGCCTTTCTACGATCTGCCGGATGGCAGCTGAC
Organism: Acidimicrobiales bacterium; assembly: GCA_048550155.1. Classification (GTDB taxonomy): domain Bacteria; phylum Actinomycetota; class Acidimicrobiia; order Acidimicrobiales; family SZUA-35; genus JABDIY01. The sequence goes on from JBLYYW010000538.1 coordinate 2,972, forward strand.
CACCGTGAAACGGGTGACGGTCGGAGCGCCGTCAGCGTGGATGACCTTCGCGGTAGGAGAGGCGCGAAACTACGGGCCCCGATCGGCCCCCGACCGATAGGCACAACTGCCCCTTCGGTTGGGTGGTGTCAGCTGGTGGAATACCAGCACAGAGAATTCCCGCCCGCCCGCCTCTGTATCCGCACATGCAAAATCCGACTTCCAACTGGACTCCTGCTTCAGGTTTCGCGGTCTTGCGATGCCTTGTCGTAGCTCTTGCAGTGATTCTCGTCGTTGGGGTCGTGAGCGCGACACCGGTCGGTGCCGCCGAGGGAGATTCGGTTGCAGGCGATCAGGGTGAGGTCCTCCAGGAGCTGGCCGAACTCGCCGCGAACAATCGGCTGCAGTTCAAGGTTTCGGACGGCGCCGGAATCAGCGCGTCGTACGAGGAAGTGGTTCCCGCCGTCGCACGGGGAGTGGTCGAATCGGTCCTGGATCAATTCGATTCCGTACTGGATCTGCCTCCAGGGACGGTCCAGATAGCCGTCGGCTGGCAGCCTCAGTCGTCACTTGGGGTGGGTGGTCCTGTACTCATCGAACGCGGGGGTGCGTTCTACCCTGCTGCGGTTGCGGATGCCCGTTTCGGTGGGCATCATGCGCGCGGCCCGGTTGATGGCTTCGTGTCCATGGGATCCAACCAACCGTGGTACTTCGGGTCCGATTCCGACGTTCCCTCGGACCGATACGACTTTCGGTCGGCTTTCGCCCACGAACTCGTGCATGCGCTCGGTTTCACAGTTGAGACCCGCCTCGACAGCACCGGAAGCACCGTGTTGTCCGGGCGAACCGAGCAGCTCGACCGCAGCTTGTATTCGCAAGGGCATCGTCTCATCGACCTCGGGCCGGCGCAGCAATCGACAGCTTTTCGAAAGGACGACGTGTGGGTGGACATCGGGGGAGGCCGACTGTTCCCGCTCCGGGTCGGTGCCGCCGGCGGATCACATCTCGGGAACGCGATCTCGCTCACCGATAGCGAACCCGGCGCGTTGATGTATGCAGGGTTGATCAACGGGGTTCGACATGAACTGGATGGCCCGGTAATAGGGGCGCTGGCACAGCTCGGATTCAAAACCGCCTCGCCTCCTGCCCAGCCGCACGGTGTTGAGGTTGACGGAACTTCGGTTCGGTGGAGCATCGATCTGGGCGCGAACGCTCCTCCGCCAGAGACCGTGCGGGTTGTTCTATTGCGCGGTGGGGCGGTCCTCGAGACCGCCGATCTGCCTGGCGCGGTAGAGCGGTTCTCAATTCCGAGTGCGTTGAAACCTCAGGCAGTGCAGCTCCTCGCGGTGTCCGCTTCGGGATCGGTGGCGTCAGTTGAGGTGACGGTCGATGGCCACGCGATGAAATCGGCGGCAACACTGGACCAGCTGGTCACCTCGGCCGACTACCGCGCCGAGTTCGGAGACGTGCTCCGCCTCTATTGGGCGTTCTTCAACAGAGAGCCAGACATTGCCGGCGCCAAATACTGGATAGAGCTGTATCGCTCGGGCGTGTCCCTCGACCGGATTGCAGGCGCCTTCGCAAATTCGGGGGAGTTCCGCGGCCGGTACGGGGGCCTCGACAACGAGCGCTATCTCCAGGTGATCTATACGAACATTCTCGGTCGGGTCTCCGACGGCGCAGGATTCGCCTACTGGTTCGGTCTGCTCAGCAGCGGCCGACTGGACCGCGGGTCGGTCGTTCGGTGGATCGCCATGTCACCTGAGTTCCGTGCAGCTCACCCGTACTAGAGCTGGTTCGAGCGGCGCCCGACCCAACACAGGAGACCTCGGCACGTTACGGTCGAGGTCGTGACGGTCATCGGCGAAGCGATCGGTGCGGTTCAACGCATCGGAGGGCAGGCACTCGCGAACCTCATTGCCGGGGATGAACGTCTGTCGACCGCGGAACTGGCGAGTTCGTCGGACCCCGGATTGTTCGGTCCCACGTCGATGATGTGGAGGATCAATGGCGATTCGTCGGTCCTGGTCGGTGCGATCAGAAGTCTGCTCCTTCAATCGCTGCACCCTCTCGCGATGGCCGGGGTGGATCAGCACAGCAACTACCACGACGACCCTTGGGGGCGACTCAACCGAACCGGACGCTTCGTCGGTGCGACCACCTTCGGGTCCAAGTCAACTGCCGAGCAAGTGATCGAAATCGTGCGATCGGTCCACGGATCGATTTCGGGTGTCGATGCGCAGGGACGGACCTACTCGGCGGCCGACCCTCATCTATTGCGTTGGGTTCATATTGCACAAGTCGACAGCTTTCTCGAAGGCTTCCGGCGCCACGGCCCGTGTCGTCTCACCGACGCGGAAGAAGACCAGTACGTGTTGGAGTCTGCGATCGTGGGTCGCGCGCTCGGCGCAACCCATGTTCCCGAAACGGTCGACCGACTCCGCTCGTGCCTGCGTGACTATCGCGGTGAGCTCGAGTCGACACCGGAAGCAAGAGCAGCGGTTCGATTTCTCGCCTTTCCGCCGAGACTCCATCCACTTGGCCGCGCTCCCTACGGGGTGTTGTTTGCGTCAGCGTCGGCGTCGCTTCCCCTGTACGCCCAGCGAATGCTCCGCCTGCCAGCGGTGTCCTTCGCCGACCCGTTGATGGTCCGGCCAGCGGCAACAGTCGTGGCGAAAGGACTCGGATGGTTCATGGCCGGAACCGACCGCGACGACTCGCTGCACGAGCGCCTCCAGTAGTGCTGGTCAGCTCAGGCGTCAAGGAACTCGGTGAGCGCCACGCGGCCGACCCGGGCACCCATGTGCTGTAGGGCCCGATAGTCTCCCGCAGCCTGGGCAGCCTTCAGCTGACCGAATGTGAACGTTTCGCCTGGCACGGCAACGTCGGTTCTGTCCTCGGCGACGATTTGAAGTGCAACGAATCGTGATGGCTTGCCCTTGTGGAGCTGGCCCGTGGAGTGCAGGTAGCGCGGGCCGATTCCGAACGTTGTCGGAACACGGTGACGTCGCCCGAGCTGGGCCAACTTGCGTCTCAAGCGATCCGCGGTGCTCGACGCACCATCGACGTACGCACAGAGGTTCAGGTAGTCGCCGGACCTCAGCTCCGCGAGCAGATCCGGGACCGGGCTCAACGGGATCGGGGGTACCCCCGAGCGGAGCAGTTCTCGCGCTGCCTGTTTGGACGGCTCCACATTGGGGTGGTCGAACGGGTTGATCCCCAGCACTGCACCGGCCACTGCGGTGGCGAATTCCCAGAGCATCACCTGCGACCCGATGTCGACCGCGCTCGAGAGAGAAAGGCGGATGATCGGTGCGTCCGAAGGAATATGTTCGGTCCCCTCCGGCGATCCGACCACCACGAACAGGCGGTCGTCTCCGTAGACCTCGTTCGAGGGCGGCTCGTTGATGATCGGTACGACCCCCTGTCCCTGTTTGCCGGTTGACTCGGCCAGCAACTGTTCCAGCCAGACTCCGAGATGCTCGATACGCGGGTCGAGAAAGAGCGTGACCTTGTCATGCCCGTGCTGGCAGGCGACTGCCAACGAAGCTCCCAGGACCACCGCGGGGTTTTCCTGTGCGGGTAGGCGGAGAGCCGGGACCAGTGCGGAAGCCGTCTGCAAGATTTCAGCGATTGGCGCCCCGGCCAACGCTCCAGGCAGCAGGCCGAAGTAGGTAAGGGCCGAGAAAGGACCTCCGATGTCGCTGCGATTCAAGAAGACTCGGCGAAAGCCGTTTTGATCGGCGAGCTGTACGAAGTCGGTGCCCGGGTCGGTGATCACGGTGAACTGGGAACCTCGCTGGAGCCGGCTCCAGAACGTCTCCAGCTGGCTTTTGGTCTCGATCGTCGACCCGCTCTTCGATGCCCCCACGAACAAGGTTTCGGTGATCTCCCGATCGGACAGGATCCGATCGAGGGCAGCCGGATCGGTTGTATCGAGAATCGAGACCGGCAAACCATCAGGGGAGTGGAACGTGTGGGTCAGAACCTCGGGAAAGAGCGATGAGCCGCCCATCCCACAGATCACCACCTTTGTGAGCCCGTCGGCTTTCACTCCGGCCGCGAACATCTCCAGCTCAGAGACGGACGCATCCATCTCGGGCAGGACATGCAACCATCCCAGGCGATCAGCGATCCCGGACGGGTCAGGTGACCACAAAGTGTGGTCACCGCTCCAGATCCTGTTCACCGCATCCTCGGCTGCCAACGACCGCAATTCCGCTGTTACCGGTTCATGTAATGGTCCCAGAGCTGACGACAGTTCCATGTGGACGAGCCTACGCTTTGGGTGTGCCCACAAGCCCCTTGCGTCACCAGCGGACAGCCCGGCGTGAGGAACAGGCCCGGCGTCGTCCCTGGTTCGGTGCGGTTGGGGTGATCGTGGCCCTTCTGATGGTCGGATTGGTACCGGCAGCCGGCGCCAACCCCGCTCAGGAGGATTCCTTGATCGAGCGGCGTTCGGTGCCGTCGATCGTGGAAACAATCGACGGTGAGTCACCTGAGCATCCTGTGCCGGAGTTACATCGACCCGCCCGATCGATCGGGGGGGATGAGCGAGACCGGGCCAGATCAAATGGCCCCACACGCGGCCGTCGTATCGACGGAACCATGACAACGACCTACGAAGCGGCAACTCCGCGGAGAGTTCGCGAAGTTGTCGATGCAGCCGTTGCGGCCTGGGACGAGGCGCTGACGCTGTCCCCGACCGCTCCGCTGGAGATCTCGGTGCTGTGGACCGATCTCGGCCCGAGGCTGCTGGGCCAGGCCGGCACCGAAGGGGAGTATCGCGACGCCGAACAGTTCCCGACCGATCGGTGGTACCCCGCCGCTCTTGCCAACCAGCTCGCCAACTTCGACATCAATGGAGCCGCGACGCCGGAGATAATGGTCGAACTCAACAGTCAGCTCGGTCAGGACTGGTACATCGGAACCCAAGGAAACCCGGCCTTCGGACAGATTGACCTGTACTCGGTCGTCTTGCACGAGATCGCCCACGGGCTTGGCTTTCTCGGTTCAGCCACCGCCTCTCGAACCGGAACGGTCCGCCTCGACCACTCGCCGCCGTCGATCTACGACGATTTCGTGGTCAATGCCGATGGAACACGCCTGGTCGAGCTCGACCGGGCGGCCGCCCTGGATGCGCTCACCTCCGGGGAACTGAGATTCGACATCGGTTTCGGTCGGTCCATGCCCTTGTCAGCTCCGGACCGATTCGTCAACGGATCCTCCTACAGCCACTTCGACGAGAGCATCCCTGAGACCGAGCCGGGCGCCATGATGACCCCGGCATTGAAGAACGGCGAAACACAGCGCACCATCGACGCCGCCGTGCTGGGCGTTCTCGACCAGGTCGGCTGGGATCTCGACACCCAGCTGGTCCAACCATCGATCATCGATATTCAGGTGTCGTCGGGCGAGTTCGAAATGGTCTGGTCCGAAGACTTGTCCAAAGCGTCCACCTTGTCAGCCGAGTATGAAGTGACCGTCAAGCCGCTCACGTCTTCGGGAACGACGCCCCCCGAGGTTCGCCGGGTGGTCGAGCCGGCGCGCAGCGGCGCGGTCCGGGTGGCAGCGCTGCAAAACGGAACAACCTATGAAGTCTCGATCAAGGGCACCCGCCCCAGCCACCCTCCGGGACCGCCGGCTCGCACCTCGATCCTGTTGCCCCCCAATCCCAATCAAGTGGGGGATCTGACCACAACCAAGGCCCAAGGTGTGACCCTGACGTGGCTGCCACCGATTCCGTCCGGGGAGCCGGTGACCGGGTACGAGATCGAATACCGGACGGACTCGAGCCCAACCTGGATCCGGGGTACGGCCAAGGGTACGACGTGGAGCACGGCTCTCGAGGACGGTCGGTACTGGTTTCGGGTTCGTGGGGTCAACCGGATCGGTGGCGGATTGTGGAACGAAACCGGTTTGGTTGGCCTGGCCCAAGGCCCCGTCAGACCGATGCCGCTCGACGGGCAAATCGGTCGGCTGTACGAGGCGTACTTCGACCGCACCGCTGATCAGGAAGGAATGGTGTATTGGAGGCAGATTCGCGCCGCTGGAATCCCGCTCGACATCGTGGCCCAGTCGTTCGCTCAGTCCGATGAGTTTCGGGCACGGTACGGACGAGTTTCCGATGAACTCTTCGTCCGACGTTTGTACCGGAACGTTCTCGACCGCGCCCCGGATCCAAAGGGCAACGAGTACTGGCTCGGCCAGCTGGCCGACGGATCTTCGCGCGGGTCGGTGGTTCTCGGTTTCAGCGAGAGCCCGGAGTTCATTCGCAAAACGGGCACGTCGGCCCCTCAGTCTCCGGCTGATGGTGCGATTGAGCGGCTTCACATCGGTCTACTCCGACGAACCCCGACCCCAACCCAGTTGTCAGCCCTGCGACGCGGGCGCGCCTCACTCGGTGTCAGCGCCCTCGCTGGGGTGGCGGCAGAACTTCGTGGCACCGCCGAATTCGAAGGCCTCTGGAACACCGCCGACGCACACCAGCTGCTCGAAAGGATCGCCGCTTCGGTGGTTCAGAACGATGACCTCACCGCGGGACTGGTCGGGCGACTGCGCGCTGGTGAGTCGCTGGACGAACTCCTGGTCGAACTCACGCAAACGCCGTCATTCGTCGTCGCCACCGGCACTGCCCCCTGACCTCCGCGGGACCCGCACGGTTTCGAGCGACGTCTTCTGATCACTCGTACATGTGATCGAAACGGTTTGGAGTCGTTCGCGCGCCGCCGGTGCCTCTACACTCTCCGCCGTGACTGAGATCCCCGAGCATCTGCTCAAGCGGTCGGCTGCGCGCCGAGGTAAGTCCACAGGAGACGAGGGTGCCGCCGGGGAATCGTCGGCTTCCACCGCCGTTGAGACCTCGACAAGTTCTGGTCCGGCCCAGCCGCCGGCCATCGTGGAAGCGGCGGCAGCGATACCACGCGATCCCGAGCCCCAACCCGAGAAACCGGTGCCATCATTCGTGCGGGCGGCGCTGTCGCGCAAGAAGATGCCGATGTGGGCCATGGCCATCCCCTTCTTGGCGTTGCTCTGGGCGTATTCGTTCGCCGGGACCATGCAGCAACCCGAGGTCGAGGATCCGCTCTTCATCGAGTCAGCGGCGCTGTACAGCTCGCAGGGTTGTGCAGGTTGCCACGGAGCCGGCGGTGGCGGAGGCGTGGGGTATGCGTTTTCCGACGGAGAGATTTATGCCACCTTCCCCGATCCGATCGATCAAATCGTCCACATCGCTCGAGGGTCGGCTGCGATCGCTGGGGAAGAGTACGGCGATGCAGCCCGTCCGGGTGGGGGTCGAGTGGCCGGAGAACGTGGCGTGATGCCCAATTACAACACCGGCGCGATCACCCAGAATGAGTTGGAGCTCATCGTGTTTCACGAACGGGCCACGCTCGGGGGCGAAGACACCAGCGGTGAGGCTTACCAAGAGTGGATGGAGCACATGCGCGAGGTCGCCGAAGGGGTCTTGCCCGATCACGCCGTTGACCTCGACCTCTTTCTCTCCTGTGCCAACCCCGAGTACACCCCGGGCGCCACCGGCACACCCGAAGATCCCGAAGAGTGCCCTGGCCCCCACGCCGCCGAGGATGAAGAAGTCGCGTCGGAGTAGTGCTCCGATTTCACCCGCCCCTGTACCTAGCCGATAGATTGTGCAAGAATTCACAAAGTCCTCTGAATCACTTCAGGGGCTGAGTCCTGCCAACGAGGAACTCCCATGGTTGCCCTGATCTTCTCCATCATCATCACCGCCGTGCTCGCCGGATTCGTCTACCTCTACGCCAGCCGTCGACCAGCAGGGACGCCGGTGACATGGGGAGAGGCGATGGTCGGGGCTGTGTATGCGTTCTTTCTCACCTTCATGGTGTTCGGCGTTGTGCCACATCAGTGGTTGACCGTGGCCGAGAACGAGTGGAGCTTCCGGGCTGATCGCAAGTTCACCGCCTGGGGTCTGATGGTCCCTCAGAGTGAAGGAGGCTGGTTCCCCTTCGACATCACACTCCGTGCAGTATCCGACACCATCGCCGCCGTCATCTACATCGTCGCTCTCGGGATCATGGTCAAGATGTTCATCGACTGGCAGAAGCGAGGCGAAGCGAAAAAGGGTGCCGACGTCGTCCCGACCTCGTCGTACGGTCGGCCCCTGGTGAAGCGAGGCTGAGGTGGGCTACCAAGACGCCAACCCGCCGCTGCCGGAGTTCCGGGACGACTACGTCCTGGTAGAGGTCGACGCCGATTACCTGGCGCGTGCGGTCAAACCCAAACAGTTCATCCACATCGACCAGACCGAATGTATTGCATGTGAGGGGTGCGTCGACATCTGCCCTTGGAAGTGCATTCACATGCAACCCACCGAGGCGGTATCCGAAGCGTTCGGAACGGTCAAACCCGGCGATGATCCCAACGATGCGTTCATCTTCACCATCGACGACGACGTGTGCACCCGCTGTGCCCTCTGTGTCGATCGCTGTCCGACCGGCGTCATCATCCTCGGCAAGATCGACACCGCATCACCATTTGGCGACTACAACCAACGAACCAACTCCCACGGTTACGGCTACGGCATGCGCCTGGCGTGACACTCTGATTCCACGAAGCACAAAAAGGTCATAGAACATGGCGAAATCAATTCAGGACAAGCCCACACTGTCAGAACGGGCCGGCGACATCGCCCAGCAGACCGCTGACTCGGTGCAGGGCAGCCAGGCGTGGAACTCGATCTTCCGTCCCGGTTCGGTATTCCGCAAGGGATACACCGACAGTCCGCGGAACCGTAGCTACGTCATCATGAACAGCGTGCTGTACCACCTGCACCCGGTAAAGGTGAAGCGGCACGCAGTGAAGGTCAGCTACACGCTCTGTCTGGGTGGCTTGAGCTTCTTCCTGTTCATCCTTCTCACCATCACCGGAATCTTCCTGATGTTCTTCTACCGGCCGACCGCCGCCGCGGCTTGGGACGACATCGCCACGTTGCAGACCGGAGTCACGTTCGGGTTGCTGGTACGCAACATGCACCGTTGGGGGGCCCACCTCATGGTGCTTTCGGTCTTCTTGCACATGGCCCGGGTCTTCTATCACGGCGCCTATAAGCCACCTCGCGAGTTCAACTGGGTCATCGGAGTGATGTTGCTCCAGTTCACGCTGCTGCTTTCCTTCACCGGCTACCTGCTCCCGTGGGACCAACTCGCTCTGTGGGCTGTGACCGTCGGAACCAACATGATGGGTTACACGCCGGTGTTCGGAAACGAGGTCCGGTTCGTGTTGCTCGGCGGTTCTGTGATCGGCCGGGAAACCTTGCTTCGTTGGTACGTCCTGCACGTGCTGTTGCTGCCTTTCGTCACCGTCATCTTCCTTGCGATCCACTTCTGGCGGGTGCGCAAGGACGGTGGCATTTCCGGACCGCTGTAGACCTGAAAGATCTGATCGATGACTGAGATCCCAGAGCACCTCCGCAAGAGAGCGAGCGAAGCCAAGAAAAAGGCCGAATCGGCGACCGGCGCAGGCGATGCCGCGCCCGAAACCGGCTCTGCTGCGGCAGAGTCCAAGATCCCGGCCCATTTGCTCGAACGATCCAAGAGCGCCAAGACCAAGGATGCGGGTACCGCCGTTGCCCCTGCGGCCGACGCGGGGGCCTCTGTGGCGGCGGCCACTGCTGTCGGCAGTGTTCCGGTGATGTCGGGTCCCCAAGGCCACACCCAGCGCCTGTTGACCGTCGTCAAGAGCGGGTCGATTCAAGACATCAAGATGAAGCCCCAGGACAAGGTGCACACCTGGCCCCACCTGATCGTCGTCGAGTTCGGTGCTGCGCTGTTTTGCACCGCCTTCCTGACCATCTTCTCGATCTTCGTCAACGCACCACTGTTGGAGCTCGCCAACGTCAACCAAACCCCCAACCCCTCGAAGGCCCCGTGGTACTTCATGGGACTCCAGGAGATGCTCACGCTGTTCCACCCCATGGTCGCCGGTGTCACCATTCCCGGGATCGGGCTCATCGTGCTCGTGCTGGCTCCCTATATCGACAAGAATCCGTCGAATCGCCCCGAGGATCGCAAGTTCTCCATTTCACTCTTCACCGTCTTCATGATGTTCTGGGCGGTTCTGGTACTGATCGGGTCCTTCTTCCGAGGACCCGGTTTCAACTTCATCTTCCCCTGGGCCGACGGCCTGTTCTTCGAGCTCTAGAAAGGAGCTTGTCATGGATCCCATCATCATCGGAGCGATCGTCCTCGCAGTCCTCGCAGTGGCTGCGCTCGGTCTCGCGCTACGCAACCGCGACACCAGCACCGCCATCGGCCAACTGTCGGGTGAAACCGTCAAACGGGATCGCAAGGTCGACGTGCCCGAGCCTGATGCCAAGGTGCCGGTTGGCGCTGGAAAGCAGATCGAGGCGCTGGGGTCGGCCCGAGGACGAGCGGCACTGGTCGCTGCCGAGACCGCTCCACCGGTGGCCTATGTTCCACCGGACCCCGAGACGGTCGGTGTTGCCCGCCGGCAGTTTCTCAACCGTGGCATCCTCGCCATGTTCGGTCTCGGAATCACCGGGTTCGGTGCTGCATCGATCGGCTTCCTCTGGCCCCAAGGTGTCAGCGGATTCGGCTCCAAAGTCACCGTCGGGAGGATTCCGGACATCCAGGCAGCGATCATCGCCGGCAACGGCTTCTTCTATGTACCCGAGGGTCGCATGTGGGTAACCGAATACCCGGCCGCAGCCCTGGAGAAAGCCAAGAGTCAGTACGGCTTCTATGGCCAGGTGGAACAGGGCTTGAACGCGGGTGTCGTGGCGACCTACCAAACCTGTCCACACCTCGGCTGCCGGGTTCCCGAGTGCGCCACATCTCAGTGGTTCGAGTGCCCGTGCCACGGATCTCAATACAACCGGGTGGGGGAGAAGAAGGGCGGCCCGGCACCCCGAGGGATGGACAGGTTCCCGATGGAGGTCAACGCAGCCAATGAGCTAATCGTCGACACGGGTACAGTCATCCAGGGTCCGCCGATCGGAACCAACACCACCGGCCAGGAGGCCGAAGGTCCCAACTGCATCAGCGGAGCCGAGGAGCATTAATGCCAGCGTTTTTTGGAGCTGAATTGATCGTCGCCGCAAATTTCAGGGCGATTGGTCTGATCGTCGGCGCGATTGTCTTCATCGGTTTCGTTGCGCTGTTCGTGCGCAATGCCTTCACCGCACGGGACGAGCTGGGATCAGAGATCGAGCTGGCCGCCAACCGGGCCCCCTATCTCTCCGACGAGGAACTCGAGACCACCAAGCTCGACCGATCGCTCACGTTTGCACTCGGCATCCTCACGATCACGGCCGTGATCCTCCCGTTCTACTGGCTGGGTGAACCGGGACGCCAAGAGGGCGCGATCGAAGTTCTCGACGAGACATTCATCCGGCGTGGCACCAACCTCTACGAGAATGGTGCGCAGTGCGTCAATTGCCATGGTGGTGGCGGCGTTGGCGGCGTTGCCGCGTACGTCTACCAGGATGCCGATGGACAGTTCCTGGGCAACACGTCGTGGGTAGCGCCCGCGCTGAACAACGTGCTGCTTCGTTACAGCGAAGAAGAGATCACCCACGTGCTCAACTTCGGACGGCCCGGCTCACCGATGGCTGCATGGGGAACACCAGGCGGTGGCCCGCTCACGTCCCAGCAGCTCGAGTACCTGATCGACTACATCGGTACGTTCCAGGTTCAGAGTCTCGATCCGCTCGACATCCAGGCTGCGGGCGAGGATGAGACGGACTTCTTCGACGAGGGCTCGATCGCTGCTCAACAGACCGCAAATGATCTTGCGGCCGACATACGTGCCGAAGTGCAACGGTCGATCGACGACGGTGAATTCGATTCGGTCGGCGAAGCTGTCTTCAACCTGGGCCTGTTCAGCGGCTATCAGGCGGCGTCGCTCAGTTGTGCACGATGCCACACGTCGGGATGGTCATTGGGACCCGACGCTGTGCCCAACATCCTCGATCCAGGGATCGCAGCCTGCGGCGGCGGCAACCCGTCCGGGATCGGGTACAGCCTGTGTGGCGGGATCACGGAACGGTTCCCCGACGACACGTGGAAAGACCCCAGGGGCGGCTGGCTCGATAGCACCGATCCAGAAAACCCTGGTGCGGGCGTCGACTTCGTCCTGGCGATGGACATGACTCGCATCGCCCTCGATGACAAGGGCAACACCATCTCTGATCGCACCGATGCCAATGGTGACCCGATTCCCTACACGGTGCTCCCAGACGGCGACCTCGCCGACTGTCTGTTCTACAGCGACCTGTGGGAGCCCGCAGGCCTCCCCGCTGATGCCTACGCCTTCGATCCCCGAATCGCATTGGTTCCATCGGAGGAGGCTGGCGATGGAATAACCGCCGGCTTCGTCGATCCGCCGGTGCTCACCGAAGCGGACGTCGCTGGCGAGTTCGAAGGTCAGGTGGTAACGCTTGCGGACCGTCGTATCGGGGCTGGCTGCACCATCGTCGACATGCCTGACCGCACGAGCAAGGCCCACTACGACTTCATTGTCAACGGCGCCGATGCCGGCGTGGGGTACGGGCGCGGTGGCCAAAGTGGCGCCGGCATGATGCCCGGATTTGGCAAGACCCTTCCGGTCGATTTGATCCAAGCTGTGGTTGACTACGAGCGTGAGGAGACCGCCCGATGAGCTCTAGCCCAGCAATGCTGAACATCACGGCCTTCGTCGGGGGCCTCGAGTTCGACATCTTCTTCCGAGGACTTCTCTCGGTCCTGGTCGGTGTTGTGGTGCTGATCGGTGGTACGTACCTCATCATCGCCACCGATACGGGGTCGCGAACCGGCGGGTTGATCGCATTCGGCGGCTTGTTCGGCTGGATGTTTCTCATGGGGATCGTGTGGACCGTCTATGGCATCGGCTGGGTCGGCGAGGCACAGAGCTGGACACTCACAGAGGTGAGCAGCGGCGACCTCGAACTGGCCGAGACTGTGGAGGCGTCCGAACTTGGCCAATCGCTGGGACGTTCGAATGACTTCTTCGACTCGATTTCGGGCGAGGATGCCGACGCTCGTCAACGTAACGCCCTCGCATACGCAGAGGCGAACGAGGATCAGCTCAACGACTGGGAGTACCTGGTTGCGTCGAATCCTCGCCGCGGTGACGCACAGTCGGCAGCCGAGGAGTTCCTCATCGAAGAAAACATCTTCGACAGCCCGAACGACTACATCCCCCTCCAGTTCGGTGGATTCGCACTGGGAGGCAAGCCGGCCGGTGATGAGGATGACAGCCTTGTCACCCGATTCCAGAAGAAGGCACAGTCGATCCTGAACCCGATTCACAGCACTGAGCTCGTGGCAATTCAGGTGCAGAGAGTGCTTCCTCAGCCAACATTGCCCGGTCAAGCACCACCGATCCCGGTGGCCGACGAGTCGGCTGAAGTAGTCACCGTGATTGTCGAACGTGACCGTGGTGGTCCAGTGCCGTGGCTGATCAGCGGCACCCGATTCGTTCCGCTGGCGTTCACCATCTTCAACGGCATCCTTTTTGCCATCGTCGCCTATCTGATGCATATTCGCGATCGGCGCGAAATGGCGATCCGCGCCGCCGCTACCTAGTCCGGGCCCGACCGTGAGGAGCTACCGCAAATGAGTCAGTACCTACCAGTTCTGGCACTTCTCGTCCTCGGAATACTGTTTGCGTCGGGCAGTTTCGTGGCGTCCCGCCTTTTGGCTCCTCGGCGTGCCACTCAGGAGAAGCTTGCACCCTACGAGTGCGGCATCATCCCGGGCCGCGAACCCCCCCAGCGGTTCCCGGTTCGGTTCTACCTCGTCGCAATGATGTTCGTGATCTTCGACATCGAGATCATTTTCCTCTACCCGTATGCGGTAACACACGAAGCGTTGGGCCGATTCGGCTTGATCGCCATTCTGATCTTCTCGGCGCTGGTGTTCGAGAGTTTTGTCTACCTGATCTCCAAGGGTGCGATCGACTGGGGACCCCTTCAATACAACTCTCCGGTTCGGACCTCCGCCGCCGAGACGGCCGTCGATCCCGCTCGCACCGCAACCAGTACCGTCCGCCGGGTTGGCACCGAGGGTCGTGGTCCAATTCCGCCGGCCAGTTCCATTCCCCAACCGGCTGTACCTGACCTCGAGCCCGCAATGGCCGGCTCTGGAGAGCACTGATGGGTCTCGTCGCCGATGTCCAGAACCACGGCATCGAAGGTCTGGATCACAACGTCCTCACCGCCCCGCTGGAGAAACTCGTCAACTGGAGCAGGGCTCGGTCGTCCTGGCCGGCGACGTTCGGACTGGCCTGCTGTGCAATCGAGATGATGGCCACCGGCGGCTCTCACTACGATCTTGCACGCCTCGGGATGGAGGTCTTCCGGGCATCCCCTCGCCAAGCCGACGTGATGATCGTTGCAGGCCGGGTGTCACAGAAAATGGCGCCGGTGTTGCGCCAGATCTATGACCAGATGGCTGAGCCCAAGTGGGTGATCTCCATGGGTGTGTGCGCCTCGAGTGGAGGCATGTTCAACAACTACGCAATCGTGCAGGGAGTTGATCAAATCGTCCCGGTCGATGTGTACGCCCCCGGCTGTCCGCCCGGGCCCGAGACGCTGCTTCACGCCATCAACACACTGCACGAAAAAATCGAGAACGGTGAACTGCTGAAGCGCCGTGACTCCGGAGCTGGCGGCATCACCATCGAGCAGCTGGACGGACAGGGTCAGCCTGAACTTCTCACCATTGGCCGGCGTTGAAATGACCGATACCGGGACCGTTACCGCAGCTGAAGATGAGGGTTCGGACCAGGAGATGCGTTATGAGCATCCCATGACGTCCAGCCGAGGCCAAACCGTCATCCATGTGCCCCGGGATCAGTGGCGGGCCACAGCCGAGATGTTGTTCGCCGACAATTGGACGATGTTGGTCGACATCACCGCGGTCGACTTCTTGACCTACGGGCTGGCCCGTCAGCTCCCGGAGGACGTGGTGCCCGAACGGTTTGAGGTCGTGGCGTCATTTGTGCGATTCGACACCGGTGATCGCATCAGAATGCGGACCCAGGTACCCGAGAATGATCCCACTCTCGATTCGCTCTACGCGATCTATCCGGGCAGTGACTATCAAGAGCGGGAAACCTATGACATGTTCGGCATCACCTTCGAGGGTCACCCGGACCTTAGCCGAATACTCATGCCTGAGGAGTGGGTTGGGTACCCGCTCCGCAAAGACTTCGCCCAGGGCGTCATCCCAGTGCAGTTCAAGGCTCCCCAGACCGAGCGAGGTAGCAGATGACGGTTGCACCTGAAGGCATCGAGTTCGACGAGCCGTTGGTTGCCGATGATTCCGAGCCTGCCGAAACGCCGACCGCCACCAGGCGACCAGATCCCGAGGGTGGCCAGCTCGACCGGCTTCCCCGTCGAAACGCCGTACTACGGATGAGTGAGGTCCAGGCTGCGGAGCAGGCCGATGAGCCGCTCTACGACGAGAACGACCAGACGATGCTGGTCAACATGGGACCTTCGCATCCCAGCACCCACGGAGTGTTGCGTCTGATGCTGGAGATGGACGGCGAGACCGTACGCCGGTCCAAACCCATCATCGGCTACCTCCACACCGGCATGGAGAAGACGGGCGAATCGCTCACGTTCCTCCAGGGCGGCACCAACGTGACCCGCATGGACTATGCCTCGCCGTTGTTCAACGAGCTGGTTTTTTCGTTGGCAACCGAAGCACTGCTCGACGTCGAGGTTCCTGAGCGAGCCACCTGGATCCGGATGCTCATGAGCGAGCTGAACCGGATCGCGTCTCATCTGTTGTTCATGGCGACCAACGGCATGGATCTGGGTGCGGTGTCGATGATGATCTACGGCTGGCGGGAGCGCGAGCAGGTTCTGCGATTTTTCGAGAAGGTCACCGGCCTACGCATGAACCACAACTACATCCGGCCCGGCGGTGTGGCCGCCGATCTCCCCGACGGCTGGCGAGACGATGTCCTGTACCTCATGGACATGCTTCCACCGCGGCTGGAGGAGTACGACATCCTGATGACGGGTCAACCGATCTGGCGTGAGCGGCTCCAGGGCGTGGGCACCTTGAGCCCTGAGGAAGCCCTGGCGTTGTCGGTCACCGGTCCGGTGCTTCGGTCCACCGGAATCGCACGAGATCTTCGCAAGGATGAGCCGTACCTCGCCTACGATCAGGTCGATTTCGACGTCTTGGTCGGTTCCTATGGCGATTCTTATGACTGTTATGCGATCCGCCTCAACGAGATCCGCGAGTCGATCCGGATCGTGCGTCAGGTTCTCGAGAAGATGCCAAAGGGCGATTTCCGGGTGCAGGACACCAAGGTCACGCCGCCGCCCCGGGCCCGCATCGACCAGTCGATGGAAGCGCTGATTCACCATTTCAAGATCTTCACCGAGGGTTTCAAGGTGCCCGAGGGCGAGGTCTACGTAGCCGTCGAGTCGCCTCGTGGCGAGCTCGGCTGCTATCTGGTCAGCGACGGTTCACCGGTTCCGTACCGAATGCACATCCGAGCCCCCAGCTTGGTCAATCTGCAGTGCCTGCCGCACAAGATGGCAAACGGACTGGTAGCAGACGCCGTCGCGAGCATCTCCAGTGTCGATCCCATCATGGGCGAAGTCGACCGCTGACCCGCTTGCACGCTCGGAAATTCTGTGGGGCGAAGGGTTCGTTCAGACCCAAAGGCGATCGAGTACGTCGAGCCAGAGCTGGGTGGTGAGTTCCAGTGATTTGGTGTCGATCCGTTCGTTGTGGCCATGGAACCGATTCAGAAACTCGGAGAGCTGAAGATCTGAACTGAGCAGCCCAGCGCCGTAGGCTGGTATTCCCATCTTCCGGAAGAACCGGGCGTCGGTACCACCGCTCACGAGACTTGGAACCACGGCTGCGTTGGGGTACGCCATCTGGATCGCATCGGTGAGCGCGCCCCACAACGGGGTGTCGGTCGAACTGAACGCAGCCCCATCTTCTCGCTCGGGCAGAATTTGTTCGATCTCACACGAAGGAAGCAGATCGGGGCCGATGATGTCTCGGAACGTCTGATCGATTCCATCCTGGGTATCGCCCGGCAGCATCCGAACGTCCACCTGGATTTCGGCACGATTCGCGATCGTGTTCACCTTGTCGCCGGCGGTCATCAGATTCGGTGACATCGTGATGTGGCAACAGGCATGGAGATTTCTGGCCATGCCGACCGGCAGCGCAGCCAGCTCATCGGCCACTCGGGCGGGGTCCATCAGAGCCTTCTGCGTCGCTTCCGGCAGGCCCAAGGCGGAGAGGCGGTCGGCGAAGACTTCGTCGAGGCGGGGGACCGGGCTGTACTCACCGATCCGTCGCACGATCTCAGCCGCTTTGTAGAGAGCGTTGTCGGTGGCGTAGGGCATCGATCCGTGGCCTGGTGTTCCGTGCACCACGATCCTGCGGAACGCACCGGTCTTCTCACCCGCGGTCAGCAGCACCGCCGATCCATCTGGCGTTGGCGTTCCGCCGTATTCGGTGAGTACGTAGTCGCACTTCACATCGTCCCAGTGGTTGCTGATCAGGTGTTGAGCGCCGTAGGTGCCCCCGAATTCCTCATCGGCCACCATCAAGAGCACGACATCGCCGGGATACCGCTTGCCAGACTTCACAACATCCCGAAACGCAACGGTCATCGCAGCCGTGACGTTCAACATGTCGACTGCCCCTCGTCCCCATACTTCGGCGATCCCGTCGGCGTTGGTGATGAGCTCGCCACCAAAGGGATCCTCCTGCCAGCCTTCGGGCGAGACCGGGACCACATCGGTGTGGGCCATGAGACAGAGCGCGGGCGCGTCTGAATCTGTTCCCTGGTGCCGGGCCACCAGCGAGGTCCGACCCGGAAGCGACTCGTAAAGCTGAGCGTCGGCACCGCACCCCTCGAGCGCACCCATGATCAGATCTGCGTTGCGAACCTCCTGTCCGGACTCGGGTGTGCCCTCATTCACACAGGCGTTCTGAATCAACTGCTGGAGCAGCTCGACGGTCTCGTTCGTCCGGCGTTCGGTTTCGTTCATGAAATCCCCCAGTGCGAGCATAAGAGAGGCCGGTTTGCGACGCTATTCAAGGCGCCCGCCGCTACTTGAGCGAGTTCGTTTTGGATAACAGTTCTGGGTGCAGAACCGCCTATCCTTAGGGCCGCATGTCGCGATTGAATCCAGAGAACGTCGAGCTGGCCAACGAGATCATCGGTCGCTACCCACGGAAGAAGAGTGCTCTGATCCCGTTGCTTCATGTCGCTCAGGAACAGGACGGCCACGTCACGACAGAGGCGATGGAACACCTGGCCGAACTGGTCGGTGTCACACCCGCCGAGGTCCTTGGCACCGCCAGCTTCTACGAGATGTTCAAGTTCGAGCCCCAGGGCAAGTACATGGTGAACATCTGCACCAACATCTCGTGCCAACTGTTGGGCGGCGAAGAACTGCTCCACCACGCCGAGGAATCCCTGGGAATCCGCCCCGGCGGCACAACCGACGATGGCCTCTTCACCCTCGAAGACGTCGAATGTATGGCCGCCTGCACCGAGGCTCCATGCCTTCAAGTCAACTACCGGCATGAGTACCGACTGAGCACCGACGATTTCGACAACCTGATCGAGGACCTACGAGCCGGCAAACGCCCAGAGATACCCGATCACGGGACGCTCGCCAAGGTCCGCCAGCACATCCCCGCCGACCGACTCGCAGGAATCGAGTCACCCGAATCCGCCGGAACACCGGCCTGGTATGCGTCGCGTACGGCGCCCGCCTCCTGAACCACTTCTTTCGAAAGCATCGTTATGGCTTCCAATGCGTACATTCCTCACGCCGCTGGCTACGTCGACAATGAGGGCGTGAAGATCGTCTCGAGCCGATTCCCACTCGAGGACAGCTACACGCTCGAACGATCGCTCGCCACCGGTGGTTATGAAGGGATGAAGAAGGCCCTGCGTATGGCTCCGGGCGATGTTGCCGGTTTGGTGAAGGACGCCGTGCTGCTCGGGCGGGGTGGAGCCGGATTCCCGGCTGGAATCAAGTGGGGATTCATGCCACCGGTTTGGCCTCGCTACTTGGTGGTGAACGGTGATGAATCCGAGCCCGGCACCTACAAGGATCGGCTTCTGATGGAACGCGATCCCCACCAGCTGATCGAAGGTTGCATCATCGCTTGCTACGCGCTGGGGCTCAACACCTGCTACCTCTACATTCGCGGCGAAATGCCCGTGGCTCAGGAGCGCGTGGCTCACGCACTGAACGACGCATATGCGGCGGGATTGGTCGGCAAGAACATCGACGGAACCGACGTCAGCATCGATGTCGTTCTGCACTGGGGTGCCGGTGCTTACATCGTGGGAGAGGAAACTGCGCTCATCGAGAGCCTCGAAGGCAACCGCGGCATGCCCCGCCTCAAGCCACCGTTCTTCCCGGCCGCCAAAGGCCTGTACCTCAAGCCCACGATCGTCAACAACGTCGAGACGCTTGCCAACCTTCCGTGGCTTCTCAACAACGGTGCCGAGGAGTACAAGAAGTACGGTTCCGAGAAATCGCCAGGCACCCGCCTGCTTGCAATCAGTGGCCACGTCGAACGCCCGGGGGTCTACGAGGTGGAGCAGGGGGTCGTGACCTTCCGCGAGCTGTTCTACGACTCGAACTACTGCGGTGGAATCAAAGACGGCCACGACTTGAAAGCCTTCATTCCCGGCGGTGGTTCGGCGCCATGGTTCTTCGAAGAACAGCTCGATCTGCCCCTTGAGGCCAGCGACGTCGGTCCGGCCGGATCGATGCTCGGGTCCGGGGCGATCGTGGTGATGGATGAAACCACCGATGCCGTTCGTGCCTGCCTACGGGTGGTCCGGTTCTACGCTCGAGAGAGTTGCGGTAAATGTGCGCCGTGTCGAGAGGGCACGTCCTGGGAGGAGAAGGTGCTGCAACGCATCCTCGACGGTCACGGTCGACCCGAAGACATCGATCTGCTTCTAGAAATCGGGTCCAATATCAGCCCCGGCGACTACCCGGTTGCCGCTCACCCCGGCGCTGGGCTCGAAGCCGTGCCGTTCCCGCCCAAGCAGACGACGATCTGCCCGCTGGGTCCGAGTTCGGTCGCTCCGATCACCAGCGCTCTACGTCGCTTCCGGCCTGAGTTCGAGGCCAAGATCGCCGCCGGTGCCGCCGGTGCCGAAGCGCCTGTCGCTGTTGGGAGCTCCGCATGACCGCCACCGAGAGCGCCGAGAGTGAAACCCCGGAAGTAGAGCCCGGCGTTCCTTTCACCCTCAACGGAACCGAACTGCGGGCCGAACCGGGCGAACTCTTGATCGCGGCCGCCGATCGTCACGGTGTTCACATACCGCACTTCTGCTATCACCCGCGTATGTCCTCGGTCGGGATGTGCCGGATGTGTTTGGTCGAGGTTGATGGCGGTCGTGGCCCGTCGTTGCAGCCGGCGTGCATGCTGCCGGTCACTCCCGACATGAAGGTCAACACCGAATCGGAGCCAACCACCAAGGCTCAGGACGGTGTGCTCGAGTTGCTGCTGATCAACCACCCACTGGACTGCCCGGTCTGTGACAAGGGCGGTGAATGTCCGCTCCAGGACAACGCCTACGCATTCGGCCCCGGAGAATCTCGGTTCGTTGAAGAGAAGCGGCATTACGAAAAGCCCATCCCGATCAGCGATCTCGTCTACTTGGATCGCGAGCGCTGCATCTTGTGCGACCGGTGTACCCGGTTCGCCGACGAGGTTGCCGGCGACCCGCTCATTCACTTCATCGACCGGGGTGCCCAAACCCAGGTCAACACATTTCCTGACCACGAATTCTCCAGCTACTTCAGCGGCAACACCGTTCAGATCTGTCCGGTTGGGGCACTGACGGCCCAGCCGTACCGGTTCGCCGCCCGGCCCTGGGATCTTTCGGAGAACGAATCGACCTCAATGGTGGACAGTACCGGTGCCCGGGTTGCGCTCCACAGCAGTCAGAACCGTCTTGTTCGGATCCAGGGGGTTGACTCCGACGCCACGAACTGGGGATGGCTCAGCGACAAAGAACGTTTCATCTACGAAGCGACTGACTCCTCCCAGCGTGTCACGCAACCAATGGTTCGCGAAGGTAACGGCGAACCAACTGCGACCCGTTGGAACAGTGCGATCAAACGGACGGTGGAGGCACTCACCGGGGCGTCTGATCCACGCAAGATCGGCGTAATCGGCGGCGCTCGTCTCACTCTGGAAAGTCAGTACGCGTGGGCCAAGCTCCTCAAGGGATTGGGGGCCATCGACAACGTCGACGCTCAGCTTGGCGATGGGCTGCCCGCCGATGTGGTCATGGGACTCCCCAAGGCCACGATTGATGAAGCGTGCGCTCCTGGCAGCGTGGTGGTGCTACTGGCAGCCGACCCCAAAGAAGAACTCCCTACGCTGTATTTGCGGTTGCGTCACGCGATCCAATCCGACGGCGTCTCCCTCATCGAGATGTCACCGAGGCAGACCGCGTTCGCCGACTCGGTGGCCGCTCGTCTCAATCCACTGCCGGGCGCGGCAGGCCAGATCGCAGCTGCACTGGCCGACGGAATGGTTGGCACCAGCATCGCGGGCATTCCCGCTGGCCAGCTGTCAGCCGCCCACGGCCTGCTCACCTCAGGTCGCCCCGTCACGGTGATCGTTGGTCGAGGGAACCTCGCCGAGTCGACCGACTCGGTAGTCTCCGCAATCGCGTCGCTTCGACGTGCGGTTCCCGACGCCAGGTTCCTCACCGCGCTGCGGCGCGGCAATGTTCACGGAGCGCTCGAAATGGGTCTCACACCGGGATTTCTGCCCGGCGGTCAGAAGCTCAGTGCCCAACTGCCGGGCTGGGACATGTCGCCGCCGACGGCCGGTCTCGATTCCGAAGGGATGTTGAGGGCGGCGGTCAATGGCTCCATCGAGACCCTGCTGCTTCTGGGGGCAGATCCGTTGCGGGACTTCCCCGATGCAGCCCTGGCGGGCGCCGCGTTCGAACGAGTCGGAACCGTTGTTTCAGTTGACTCCTTCCTGACCCGCAGTACCCAGCGTGCCGATGTCATCCTCCCCGCAGCGATGTTCGGTGAGGTCGACGGCAGCTTCCTCAACCTCGAGGGTCGACTGTCACCGGTACGGGCAAAGGTCACATCGCCGGGCCAATCCCGTGCCGACTGGATGATTGCAGCCGACATCGCCCATGCGGCCGGTGGAGACCTTGGATTCAGCCGCCTCGCCGAACTCCAGTCCGACCTTTCGGCCACCGTGCCCGGTTTCGAGTCCGTGAACTGGGAAACCGATGGCGTCGGAGTCGATGGTCCGATCATCTCCCCAGAGCGCGGGTGGCAATTGACCCTTCGCGAAACCGCACCGATTCCACCGGCGGACGACTACGGTCTGCGGTTGGTGGTTGACCGCAAGCTTTGGGACAACGGCACGATGACATCCTCCTCAGCGTCGCTGAGCAACCTTGTCGACGATGCGGTTCTCACCCTGGCCCCCTCAGACCTTGAACGGGTCGGTGGCGAATCGGGGCAGCAGGTGCAGCTCTCGATCGTGGGTGGCGCAAGCCATTCGATCATCGCTCACGCCGACGCGAGGATCCCGGCCGGTGTCGCTCACCTTCCCTTTGGTGTCAACGGGATTCAGGCACAAGAACTGCTTACCGCCGACGAGCCGGTGATCGACGTGAGAGTCCAGCTGTGAACGTGATCGCGCTGCAGAACGCCGCCACTGCCGGGCAGCCGTACCTCAACAACGGGGTCGATTTCGGTGACGTGGTGCTGGCGGTGGCCAAGGCCGTGATCGCCCTGGTCATCTGCCTCGTGGCAACCATGCTGATGGTGTGGTTCGAACGTAAGGTCGTCAGCCGCCTCCAGAACCGCATCGGACCGAACGTGGCCGGCCCCTTCGGCCTGCTGCAGACCCTGGCCGATGGAATCAAGGCATTTTTCAAAGAAGACAACATTCCTGAGAACGCCGACAAGTTCGTATTCCGCTTGGCCCCGTATCTGTCCCTGCTGCCAGCGTTCCTCACCTTCACCCTCATCCCGATCGGTGGCGACTTCAACGACGGCAAGAACGGCTCGGTCGAAGTCTTCGGCCGCGAGACGTTCCTTCAGGTGGCCGACGTGCCCGTCGGAGTCCTGTTCTTCCTGGCGATGAGTTCGTTGGGCATCTACGGGATCATGTTGGCCGGTTGGTCGTCGGGCTCCAAGTACCCACTGCTCGGGTCGGTTCGGGCGTCGGCGCAAGCGATCAGCTACGAAGCTGCCCTCGGGCTGGCACTGGCCGCCGTGATCCTGGTCACTGGTGGCCTGAGCATGAACCAGATCGTCCAGACTCAGGCCGGGGAAGGGTTCGGCGGCATCATCCCGAACTTCAACGTCATCGTGACCGGCTTCATCCCCTTTGCGGTGTTCATCATCGCCGGCACCGCCGAACTCAATCGGCCACCGTTCGATCTAGTGGAAGCCGAGCAAGAACTCGTAGGGGGATTCCACACCGAGTACTCCGGCATCCGCTTCGCGCTTTTCTTCCTCAGCGAGTTCATGAACACGGTCACCATGGCTGCCATCGTCGTGACCTTGTTCCTCGGCGGCCCGGCGGGCCCTGCGTTCCTCGGCGAATCGTTGGGATGGTTCACAGGCTTCATCTGGTTCTTCGGCAAGCTCCTGGTGTTCTTGTTCATGTTCGTGTGGTTCCGAGCCACCCTGCCTCGGTTCCGGTATGACCAGTTGATGGAGTTGGGCTGGAAGTTCCTGATCCCACTGTCGCTGGGATGGCTGCTGGTCCTGGCCGGCATCCGGGTGGCGCGCAGCGGTGACCTCGACATTCTCGACACCGCCCAAGCCGACACGATCCTGGTGATCGCGGTCGCCTTCGGGATCCTCCTGCTGGGGATGGCGTTGTTGCGAGGCGCGATGAACAACGCACGCCGAGAGCGATTGCTCGCCGCCGGTCTCGACCCCAGGGAGGTGCGCTGATGGGCTACTTCGAGGGGTTTGCCGTGACGCTGGCAAAGTGGGGCGAGGGTGTGACCACCAAGGAATACCGTGGCGGCCGGAAGAACAGCAAGGGAGAGATCTCCGAGAAAGACCAGAAAGCGCCCAAGCCCGAACGCGCTCACGGCCGCCATGTGCTCAACCGGTACGAAGACGGTATGGAGAAATGCATCGGCTGTGAGCTCTGCGCCGGCGTGTGCCCTGCCAATTGCATCTATGTCCGCGGCAAGGACAATCCACCCGAGGACCCCAAGAGTCCTGGCGAACGGTACGGCTTCGTCTACGAAATCAACTATCTGCGCTGCATTCACTGCGACCTGTGCGTCGAGGCGTGCCCGACCGAGGCGATCACCGAGTCCAAGTTGTTCGAGTTCTCGTTCACAAACCGCAGCGACGCGATCTACACCAAAGCCGAACTGCTGGTGGACGACGAAGGAATGCCCAA
>JBLYYW010000539.1:0-13149 GCA_048550155.1 Acidimicrobiales bacterium
ACCGACACGACCGCCACGATCCCGACAATGACCGCGAGTGCCCCCATTGGGCCGAGTGTTGCAGACCTGACCCACGTCGTCCCGGAGGGCTGGAGCCCTACCCTGCGGTAACGGCGGCTGCGAACTCCTCGATCGCGTTCACATCGCCGCCCAGGCCGGCGAGGGCGTCGAGGGCATCCTCAAGATCGTCGACCGGTAGTACCTGCACTCCATCACCGGCAGCCTCGCGCACCCGCTCGATCGCAGGCTCTTCGAGGGCGGTGGGCACGATGAACACCTTCACCCCTTCGTCCCTCACTGCGGCCGCTTTCTGCTCCACGCCGCCGACGGACCCAACACTTCCGTCGACCTGGATCGTCCCGGTGACCGCCACCCGCTCACCGCCGGTGAGTTCGCCCGGGGTCAATTGATCCAGGACAGCCAAGGTGAAGGCCAAGCCCGCAGAGGGTCCTCCGATGTTGTCAGAGCCGAGTTCGACGTCGAATCCGACGTCGAGGTCGAGGTCCACCCGTTCGCTGGTTGCAACTCCGAGAAAGGCTCGGGACGCGTCGTCGTCTCGTTCGATGAGCGTCACTTGGATCTCTTCGACCTGGCCGGTTGTCGCGCGCTCGACGCCGATGGTGATGAAATCACCCGGAGCTCGTCCACCGATGGCTTCCACCAGCTGGGATGGCGAAACCACTTCCTCACCTTGCAACGACACGATCACGTCGCCTCGCTCGAGAACTTCGGCGGCCGGCGTGTTTTCCACCGTCTCCAGCACAAAGACGCCATCGGACACAATCGTGTCGTAGCCCAGTCGTTCCAGTGCAACAGCGGCTGCCAAGTCCTTGGAGCTGGCCATGCGTTCGAGGTTGATCTCTCGATTCTCTTCGGAGGTTCGGGTTCCGAAGACCTGCTCCCGTTGAACCAACTCGGCGTCGTCGTCGATCTGGTACCAGAGATACCCCCACAACGAGACCCGGTCGCGGACCCGGACCGTCGTGAGGTGTAGTTCTCCATCACTGGGGTAGTCGGTGATTCCGCTGACGGTGAGGAACGGTTCGGTGTCACGGCTGCTGCCTGGCACGAAGGCCACGTAGTTTGTGCGGAACAGGAAGCCGGCCGCAATACCGATGATCATCATCAAGATGATCACCGCAGCGGTGATTTTCATCAACCGCCTCTGCACCCGGGCCAGGTTCTGCGGCGGCGGTACCGGCAGGTCGTCCCCGTTAGGCACAGCAGCCTGATCCGAGGTGGGGGTAGGAACCGACGTGGGGGATGTGTTGTCGTGGTTCATGTCGCCGATCATCATCTCTACTATCGGCGAAAACCGGGCGAAACGAGAGAGCAGGGTAAGATCTCTTTCATGGCTTCGTCCGAACCATCGACGATCGACTCGAGCTTCGGGATTCCCGCACACCTTGCCGAGGCTGCGTCGCCGCCGTCATACCGGCCGTCGTGGAGAGTCCGTACACCGATCTGGCAGCGGATCATCTCACTCGGCGCCCTCGGCGGAATCGCAGTCGGCGTTGGGGTCGCTCTCGCAGTGACCCTCATCGGTATCGCGATCCTCACCCTCATGCTGCTCGAAGCCGCAATCGGGTAGGACCGCCAACGGTCGGGCTCGGACTATCGGCCGAAGAGCCCTCGGCGAGCGCCGCTGGCGGGCACTGCCTCTTCCGGAACGTCGTCGTCATCCACGTCACCTTCAGCGACATCATCATCTGAGCTGTCGTCGTCGGCAAATTCGGCAACGTCGTCATCATCATCGTCGTCGTCATCATCATCGTCGACCTCGGTGGTGTCGACCACGTCGTCGTCGTCGGCAGAGTCACTGACGCCATTGTCGGCCCCCGAGACCGCCGGAGCACCGCCGGTGTTCAATTCGACCCGGTAGTACGGCTTGTACTCGAAGGTGACTTCTTCCAACCGGAAGATCCGGGCGTGATCCACGTCTTTGTCGTTGCGGAGGCTTTCGACGTACATCACGGCATCGTGAATGTCGTCGGTTTGGTGGTAGCCAGGCTTACCATCGGCGCCGCGATAAATAACCATGTGGGACACGAGAAAGCTCCTTCTGATCCGCCGAGCCGATTGGGTGCTGGGTGAACTCGGCGGCAGTTGCAAACTTAGCCGCAGATGATTGAAGAGAGGACGGATCTTGCCCACTGATTCGACAGAACAACCACAGAATTTGAGCGAGATGACCAAAAACGACTTCGCAACGTCACCGCCGGCCACCGGTGGTGATGCCGAGCTGGCCGCTGACCTGGTAACGGATGCCGCAGCGACCAGAACTGGCGATGGTGCCTCGCAACCCGAAATCGAGCGTCACGCTCGGTCGGCCCTTGGCCATTCCCACGCCGATGTCCGGGTGAGCGCAGTGGCTGCGCTGTCCCACCTCGGTTCGTTGACCGCATCCGATCTTGCGGGTTTGCTGGATGATCATTCGGCGGTTGTGCGCCGTCGAGCCGTGGAAGCAGCGGTAACGATGATCCAAGCCGGCCACGACGATGACAGCCTGGTTCCGACGCTCATTCGGGCACTCGGCGACGACCCTTCGGTGACCGAAGTCGCTGCCTTCGCACTCGGAGAATTCGGTTCCGATAGCGAGGCTGCTGCACCGGCGTTGGTTGCGCTGGAACGCGTGGCAATCGATCATCCCGACGCCTTGTGCCGAGAATCGGCCGTGGCTGCGCTGGGCGCTCTGCACCAGGGACTACCGACAGTCCTGAGGGCGATGACAGACAAGGCCACCGTGCGACGCCGGGCGGTGCTCGCCCTCGCCCCATTCGAGGGGCCTGAAGTGGATGCCGCCCTGGCACACGCCGTGAACGACCGAGACTGGCAGGTCAGGCAGGCAGCTGAGGATCAGGTGGCGGCTCGAAGCTGACCTCCTCTGAGGTGGGAGCCTCGGAGCTGCCCGGTGAAACACTGTCCGGTGAAACAATGTGTTGAGCCTCCAGACCCCAGCTCGATCCGCCTTCCCACTCTTCCTTCTTCCACACCGGAACAGTGGATTTGAGGGTGTCGATGCCGAACCGGGCAGCCTCGAACGCTGAGGTTCGGTGCGGTGATGATGCGGCGACAACAACCGCCGCTTTGGTCACAGGGACCGGACCGACTCGGTGGATCATGACGATCCGGCCCAGATCAGGCCATTTCTCTCGCATCGAACCAGCCAGCGCCTCCAGCCGAGGAACGACATGTTCTTCGTATGCCTCGTATTCGAGCAACGAAACGCCGGTTCGGTCTCCGGAATGGTCACGAGCGGTTCCGGTGAAGACCACCGTTGCCCCGCACTGCGGCATCACGATCCATTCCCCGGCTTCGTGCACGGGAAGATCATCGGAGGACAACCCCAACCAATCGTCGCTGTCCGTTGGCGGTCCCGAGAGCTGCAATTCGGTCACCCGGAAAGCGTAGAGGGCCCGCCGGGCCTTGGCGTTGGGTCTGACCGACCAACTACTCTCATGAGATGGCACGCCACTTCGAGCACATCCTCGTCCAACCCGAGGATCGGTTCACCACGATCACGATGAACCGCCCAGGACGACGAAACGCATTGAGTCTTGATCACATGAACGAGCTGATTGCGGCACTCAATGACATCGCCGAATCCGAACAGACCGGGGTCATCATCGCCGGCAACGGTCCAGTGTTCAGCGCCGGTCATGACTTCGCCGACATGGCCGGTGCCGATCTGCCATTCATGCGGCATCTGCTCACTACTTGCGCAGAACTCATGCAGCTCATCGGCAGGGTTCCCCAGGTCGTCATCGCACAGGTTCACGGGCTCGCAACCGCAGCGGGGTGTCAGCTCGTCGCTGCCGCCGATCTTGCCGTAGCCGGCGAGTCGGCAGGTTTTGCCGCCCCTGGCGGAAAGGGCGGCTGGTACTGCCACACGCCCATGGTCACAATCGGGCGTGCGATGGGTCGCAAGCAAGCCATGGAGATGGCGATGACCGGAGATGTCATCGACCCCCACACGGCGTTGCAGTGGGGGCTGATCAACCGGGTTGTACCCGACGACGTCGTGGCCGAAGCAACCCGGGATCTTCTCAGTCGAGCCACCAGAGGAAGCCGATTTTCCAAGGCCCTGGGAAAACAGACGTTCAACACCCAAATCGAGCTCGAGCTACCTCAGGCGTATCGTTATGCAACCGAGGTCATGGCGTCGGCCAGTCAAACCGCGGATGCCCAAGAAGGTATGGCATCGTTCATGGAGAAGCGGCGGCCGACCTGGCAGAATCGCTGATGTGACCGGGGGCGAGGCTGTTCTTGCAGCGTCGGGCCGGATCCTGAACCTGCCTGGGCGTCTCCTTCGACGATCCTCGCACGGAAATCACCAACGTCTGGTTGTCTGGAATGTGGACCGCGACCAACGGGGCCCGGTTGCGCGGTAACTTCATGACCCGTGGGAGCGGAACGCACACCCGAGGGTCACGAGCCCGATGAGGGACCCGACGCCGGGTCTGTTCCCAACGTCGATCCGGCATCGATCGACTGGTCGACCGTCCCGATCGATGACCCGCGCTGGGAACTGATCGACGAGATCGAACTCGAGGACGACACCCCCAGCGGCGCACCGCCCGATCCTTCCCAACGCACCTGGAGGCATCCCTCCGAGGTAGCGGCGGCAAATGCCCACATGGACCGCTTCCTCAGCGAAGATGCCCAGCGTCTGCACCCCGCGTCCCAGTTCGGCGGTCAGTACCGCTCCTCTCCGGTCACCAACAGCCGACTGATGCTTGCGGTCGCAGCAGGAGCTCTGGTGGTTGCCGGCGTAAGTATTTGGAGCAACTCACCGGACTCGGTGATCTCCGACACCGCGGCGGCGATGTCGATCGCTTCGTCGGTCCCGAACCTCGGTTTGGCTGATGCCAGCGTGGTCGGGTCGGCGCTGGAAACACCGGTACCCACGACCACGGTTCCCGAGGTAGGCGCGGGGTCTGCCCAGGCGCTCAGCCTCGAGACGGTGTCCGCCCCACCTCCCTGGGCCTACGAAGTCCTCTCCGGAGATGACGTCTCGAGCTCGTCGACGCTGGCCACCGCAATCCGGATCGACGGCCTCGCCCCCGAGTTTCTCATCACCTCGGCATCGGCCATCGGCTTGCGCGAAACGGTGATGCTGGCCGCCCACGACCCCGAACGGGACCGCCCAGACCTCATGTCAGCGCTCGTGATCGGAATCGACCCCACGAGCGATATCGCCGTACTCCGTGTCGGCCTCGGGGACGAATCACCATTCGCAGCGTCGATCGGACCCCAGGACCGATCCGAACTGGGTGCACAAGTAGAGATTCAACCGGGTATCGCCGCCACGACGCACAGCGGAACGATCCTGTCGATCAGCGCCGAGTCGATCGAGACGTCAGCGCCGGTTCCGACCGGCCACCTCGGCGCTGCCGTTGTCGACGCGCTCGGTCGAGTGATCGGCGTCGTTGTGGAGAGCCCTTCGATGCTGGCCAGCGCAATTCCGGCAACCGAATGTCAGCGCATCGCCAGCAACATCGCTGACTACGGAGTTGCCAACCCCAACTGGTTGGGGATCACGATCACAACAAACGACAGTCAGGTCGAAGTGGTCGATGTAATCGCTGACGGACCCGCAGACCGGGCCGGTATCGAAGTAGGCGATCGGCTGCTCGGGGCCGGAGGGTCGATCGTTGTCACCCCCGAACAACTCAGCGAGATCGTGGCGGATCAGAATCCGACCAGCGAACTAGAGTTCGTGGTCGAACGAGACGGTTCGGTGAGCAGTGTTTCGGTCACCGTGGGCCAACGTCCCAAGACCGCGCTCAGCCCGAGCTGGGTCGACACGTAGAAGACCTACTCCAAACCCGACAGATCATCGGGTACTTCGAAGGCGGGGACCTCCGACGCACCCAACCCGATCCGTTCCAACCACAAACCCGGAGCATCAATTTCGGCCGAAGTCGGAAGATCGAGCTCGTCAGCCCATAGTCGTTCCAAACCTTGGTCACCGGCCCGTTCGATGATCCCGGCCACGAACCCGGCCCCCCGCTCAAGGGTCTGGTCGGTGATGTTGATGCCCAGCAGCTGCTCCATGAAGGTCTCTGCGTCATGACGCTCGGTGCGTCGGGCCCGGAGTGCATCACGGATCGCCGGATGACCGGTCATGAGCGAGGCGCAGGCGGTCATGGTGCTGTGTTCGACAAAGCCCAGGACCGCAGCGACCAGCGCGTCCAGTTGGGGCATCAGAAGATCGTGGGTTCGGGACCGCATCATGCGAAGCAGGGCCTCGGGATCGTTCATTTGGGAACTGATCTGCATGAGCTGGGTGAGGTCGGTGATCTCGCCAACCTCTTCCATGATCGCCTCGTGATTCGGGCGAAAAGCCGATGCGAAATCCATGTAGAGAGCGTCGAGCCGATCCGCAACGTGAGGGACGGTCACTACTGCGTGGGCGATCAGCTCGTGAATCAGCACGTACATCTGCACCTCGGCCACCGGAGCACCGGTGGCCGCAGCGATCTCGTCCATCCCATCGGGCACGACCTGAATGTCGCCGTCGGCGCGTGGCACCGGAAGGTCGTAGGTGCCGATCGCTCTCTGCCCCAAGTACCCGAGCATCGATCCGGCCGATCCGGCCACCATCAGCGGCGCCATCGATCCCATCATCTGCGAGAACATCTGACTCAGCGCCCCGAGTTCGGCGGCCTCTTCCTCGCTCACCATCTCTTCGCCGACCACCAAGTCGGTGACTGCGTTCTGCTGGAGCGCCTCGATGAAGCGTTCGAAGAACGGGCGGTAGGCGGCCACCGCGTCGCTGGTCCACGTGCGTCTGGAGACCGCCTGCACCGGCACCGTGCTTGGGAGGTTCACGCCCGGCCGTTGACGGGCGTGCAGATCGGCGATCCGGGCGAGGTCCTCGATGGCCAAACGCACCTTCGGGTCGACGTTGACATCCGACCCCTTCTGCGCAGCAATACTTTCTGCGACCTGGGTGGCTTGCACCCACGGGTCAACGGAGGGGCCGAAGGGGTTTCCACCCGCGCCACCGAGCATCTGCAACATCTGTTGCAGCATTTTTTGAAGATTCTCCGGATCGAGTGGATCGTCACCGCTCACAACGGCATGGTAGGCCCATGTTGAGCGTTGCGGTCACCGGGTCCGCTGGTGCCTTGGGTCGCAGGGTTGTGAACGATCTGGTCAACGAGCCGTCCGTGGTTCGGGTTGTCGCCATCGATCGCCGACCACAAGAGCTCAGCTCAGAAAAGGTGGAGTCGGTCCGAATCGAACTGTTCAAAGGTGGAGATCCTGCTGAGCTGACCGAGGCCCTGATGGGCTGCGACACCGTGGTCCATGCAGCGTCGGAGGAGGGAAGGGTCAGCCATCATCAGGTCGCCGGTTCGCTGTTGGGTCGGGTGCTCGACGCGGCAACCGATGCAGGCGTGGGCCACGTCGTCATGATCTCCTCAGCCATGGTGTACGGCGCGTTCGACGACAACCCGGTCCCGCTTGCCGAGGATGCACCGGTCCGATCCGACGGCACGCTCGCCTTCGTGGCCGCCAAACTGGAAATGGAACAACTCGCCACGACCTGGGCTTCAACCGGGAGGCGGGCCGCCATTCTGCGACCGACGACCACGTTGGCCGAATCGGGAACCTCCTGGATCGGCCGCACCCTGCGAATGGCAACCACGATCAGACCGGACCGGGTCGACCCCCCGGTTCAGTTCTTGCACTACTCGGACCTGTCCTCGGCAGTGGTCACCGTCGTGACCAAACAGGGGTCGGGGATCTTCAACGTCGCTCCCGATGGGTTCATCGGAAGCGAAGGATTCCATCAACTCGTCGGTGGTCTGCAACTTCGAGTGCCGGGCGATCTGAGTGACTTTCTCCTCCGGTCCGGCCGTCGTTTGGGCATCCGGCCGACTCCCGAAGGTATCGAACCCTACGTGCGCTCGCCGTGGGTGGTCGCCAACGACAAGCTCAGAAGCTTGGGGTGGAGAGCCGAGGCGACCAACGAAGAGGCGTTCGTGCTGGGCACTCCGCCGCCACCGTGGGTGATACCTCCGCGTCGTCGACAAGAAGTGGTGCTCGGGCTGACCGCGATCGCTGGGATGGGAGCGGTGGCCCTGATCGCCGCCCTCAGCCGTCGTCTGCTCCGTCGCTGACCTCGCCTTCGGCGTCGATTCGAACTATCGGGACCGGCTGGGTGTCGGTGAGGGCTGCTTTGTGCACCGACATCTCCGTCGTCGGCTCGAAGTTGTCTGCCATGCCGGGATGCTCGACCGTGGGATCCGGCGGAGGTGCGGCCGCAGTGCCGTCGGTCGCAGTGCCGTCGGTAGCCGTGCCACCCTTTCGACGACGCGGCGTTCGGCTCGCCGCTCGCTGACGGACCGATTCGGTGGCCCGGGCCGATGCGGCCGCCGCCCTTCTGCGGGCAACTTCGGTGTTGGGCGCCGGGTCCTTGCCCAACCAGTAGCTGACCGCTGCGAATCCCGCTGTCACCGCAACGATCAAAAAACCCAAACGGGCCGGTATCGGAAGTATCACCGGTATCAGTGCGCCCAGCACCCAGACCAGCTGGAATCGGCTCTCGAACTTGGCGAAGCTGGCACCCAACTGGTCATGGGGCGTGTCGCGTTGGACGATGGCATCGAAGCTCTGTTTGCCGGCCGAACCTCCCAAGCCCACGGCGACCGCAACCGCGACCGATCCGGCCAGCCCTCCCAGAAGTGCCCCCAGGAGGCCAACGACCGAGATCAGTCCCAGCATTCCGGCAATATTGCGGTCTTCAGAGAACTGTTCGCGAAGCTTGGGCGACAACAACGAGCCGGTGGCAGCGCCGATGACCGAGGCGGCACCGATTGCTCCGAGGTGCCAGGTTGGGGCGCCTCCGACGGCGAGGTCCAGCCGTTCCAGCCCCATCGACTCGCGCACCCGATGGCCCATTTCGACCCCGACTCCCTGAGGCCCGGGGTCGACACCACCTCGCACTTCGAACGCCAGCAACCAGATGACGAAACCGACGACGGCCCGCATGTAGGCCATCGCGCTGGAGGAAAGCAGGATCCCTCCGCGGCCGGTCATCATCGCCGGATCGAGGCTGATGTCCGCATTGCGATCGGAATCGGGGTCGCTGCTCTCGGGCGTAGCCACCCCCGGGATCTGAAGGGCCAATACACCGCCGATGGTGAACAGCATCCCGGCGTACACCAAACCCCATGACGCCCCGCCCAACGTCTCCGATACCGAGAAGCCGATCCCGTTGAGGACCGGGCCGAGGAACACGAGCAAGCCGGCGATCGGCACCAGAGCAGCTCCGCCAAGACTGCCCGAGATCTGTAGCCGGCTGTTGGCCCGGACGAGATGTGCGTCGTCCACGATGACGGCAGGAACGACCGCGCTCTTGGCAATGATGTAGGTGCGATCAGCGACGAGAAACCCGAACGTGAGCGGGAAGAACAACAGGGACTTCACCTGACTCGCCATCAGCAGCACGATGATTCCCCGCAGGAAGTACGAGCTGATCAAAACGAATCGATTGCCGCCCGGAACGCGTTCGATCAGGGGACCCAGGAACTGGGCAATGAACGCAAACGGCGCCATCGTGAGGAGTAGACCGAGCATGACCCGCCAGCGAGCATCGCTCGGGTCGACGGAGAAGAACACCGAGTCGGCCAGGGCCAGGACGGTGGCGGCGTAGCCCCCAGCGCTCAGGACGTGAGCGCGTAGCAGCCGCGAGAACGGGGTGACTGAAAACACCTCCGCACCCAATGCGGACTTGCCGAATCGCTTGGGTCGTGGCGGCGGGAGCGTGGTCTGCTCGCTCTCAGCCGTCACTCCCCCACCCTAGTGGAGCCCCGTGACCGGTTCGATTACCCCGAGAACTTGTAGCCGAGACCGCGGATCGTGATGATCCGCTCAGGCTTTGAAGGATCGGTTTCGACCTTGGCTCGCAGGCGCTTCACGTGCACGTCCAGGGTCTTCGAATCGCCGATGTAGTCGTACCCCCAGACCCGGTCGAACAGGATTTCCCTGGTCACAACCCGGCCGGCGTTGGCCATCAGGATCTCGAGCAAGTCGAACTCCTTGAGCGGCATGCTCACCGGTTCGCCGTCAACGGTGACTTCGTGCCGTTCACGGTCCAGGGTCACCCCGCCCAGCTCCAAAACTCCGGAAGATCCGCCTTGCTTGGATTCTTCCACTCGCCGCAATGTCGCCCGAATTCGAGCGAGTAGCTCCCTGATCCGGTACGGCTTGGTGATGTAATCGTCAGCTCCTACCTCGAGACCGACGACTACGTCGACCTCGCTGCTCTTGGCGGTGACCATGATGATCGGCACGTTGCTCGATCCTCGGATATCACGGCACACATCGACCCCGGAGATGCGGGGCAGCATCAAGTCGAGCAGTATCAGGTCAGGGCGGTTCTTGCGGAATCGTTCGAGTGCCTGGAAACCGTCGAGAGCGGTGAAGACCTCATACCCCTCGGCTTCCAGGGAAATCGAGAGTGCGTCGATGAACGACGGCTCGTCGTCGACGACCAAAATCCGTTGTTTCCGAGGCTGGTCAGACATCGGCGGGCTCGCCGTCGAGTTCGTTGCTCGGATGATCGGCCAGTCGGGACTGTGGTAACTCGATCACAAAAGTTGTGCCCTCGCCCTCGACCGAGGTCACTGTCACATCACCGCCATGGTTGATGACAACGTGGCGAACGATCGAGAGCCCGAGCCCTGTTCCTCCGGTGTCACGACGGCGGGCCGTGTCGACCCGGTAAAAGCGTTCGAACACTCGATCGAGGTCAGTGGCGGGGATGCCGATTCCCTGGTCTGCGACCGAAATCAGGATCTGACCACCCCGCAGTTCGGCTGAGACCGCGATCTCACCCCCCGGTTCGGAGTACTTGATCGCGTTGTCCAGCAGATTCTGAAGAGCCGATCGCAGCTGCCGTCGGTCGCCGGTCACCGAGAGATCGGCGGGAACGACGGCGGTGGTGACCACAACCTGGGCGACTCGAGCGGGCTCGGCCAGGTTCCGCACCGCACCATCCACAATGTCGTTCACCGCAACCCGGTCGTCCTGGGCCGTTCCGGAGGTCTCGGTCCGGCTGAGCTCCAAGAGATCTTCGATCATGTCGCCGAGCCGATGGGCCGCAGTCGACAGCCGGTCACTCAGCCGGGTGACGGTGGCCGGATCGTCGGTTGCCGCCAGAGTCTCGGCCAGGACCGCAATCGCTCCGACCGGGGTCCGGAGCTCATGGCTGACATTGGAGACGAATGCACGCCGGACCTCTTGGAGTTGGCGCTCCCGGGTGACATCGTCGACGATCACCACGAAGCCACGATCGTCGGCGACCACCGACGGGAGGCCCCGGAGCAGCAGAGCCGATCGGGGCGGCCCGTACAGGTCCACCTCGCGTTCCACAGGTTCGCGCAGTTCTGAATCCACCATCGCAGCGACCAAGTCTTGCACTTCACCGTTGATGATCGCCTGGGTCGGGCGCCTGAACGACTCGAACCGGCCGGCGGGATTCCGGTACATCTCTCCCCCGCTGGAGTCGTAGAGCAGGATGCCGAGATCGAGAGCCTCCAGCGAACTTCGGATTGCCCGGGTGGACTCGTCCCCAACGGCGTGGCCGCCGGGTTGCTGATCCTCACCGCCGGTACCGATCTGGCCCAACAGGCGGGCAGCCAGAAACCCCACGACCGCACCGATGAGGACTCCGACCGCAAGCTCCATGATGACCTCAGCCCGTGGCTTCAGGTTCGCCCGGAGCCGGGCCGGGATCCGGTAGCTCAACCGGATCCACCGACTCGTCATCGACGACGTCGTGTTCGGGCATCCACCCGGTGACCATGTAGATCACTCGATTGCCGATGTTCACCGCATGATCACCGATCCGTTCGTAGTAGCGAGCCACTAGAGCCAGCTGGACTGCGGCCTGGAGGTCGATGGCACCATCGGTGTGCGCTGCGAAGATCGCTTCGACCATGTCAACGTTGAGAGCGTCGAGCGCATCGTCGATATCGTCGAGAGCAGCTGCCAGAGACTCATCGGAGTCGGCATAGGCGTCCAGTGAGTACTGAAGCAGTTTCTGGGCTTCCTTCGCCATCGACGATGCGACGCCCCGAATCCTTGGTGACATCTCGCTGCCGTACATGCGGCGGGCCGCCTTGGACACATTCACCATCAGATCGGCCGAGCGCTCCAGCTCTGCGACCAACTTGGAGATCGTGACGAGGTGTCGAAGCTCGCTCGCCGCGGGGGCCTGTCGGGCAATGATCAGATAGACCCGTTCCTCGATGTCGATGCTGAGCTTGTCGATCTGAGCGTCATAGGCGATCAGATCCTTGGCCACCTTGAGGTCGCCGGTAAGGAGGACTTGGGTCCCCCTCGGAATCGTCTCGATGACCATCCCTCCGAGCCGCAAGATGTCGGCCTTGAGCTGATCCATCTGTCGGTGGTACTCCCGCCGATGTTCCATTGGCTCTGTCATGTCGTCGTTCTCCTCTGTGACGATGCTGGAGTAATCAACCAAACCGTCCGGTGATGTAGTTCTCGGTTCGTTCATCGCTGGGATTCGAGAACATCTTCTCCGTGTGGTCGAACTCGACCAGAATCCCGGTGCGACGGTCGTTGTCGCTGTCGACCTGTGCGCTGAAGAATGCGGTGCGATCGCTGACCCGGGCGGCCTGTTGCATGTTGTGGGTCACGATCACGATCGTGTACCTCGTCTTGATCTCCTGCATCAGGTCTTCGATCATGCCGGTGGCGATCGGATCGAGAGCCGAACACGGCTCGTCCATCAACAACACATCGGGGCTGGTCGCGATCGCCCGGGCGATGCAAAGGCGCTGCTGCTGCCCGCCCGACATGCCGAGCGCACTCTCATCCAGACGGTCCTTCACCTCATCCCACAACGCGGCACGGCGCAGCGACTTCTCGACGATCGCATCGAACTCGGACTTGGGAGTGCCTGCGATACGCGGACC
Source organism: Acidimicrobiales bacterium (assembly GCA_048550155.1). GTDB lineage: Bacteria > Actinomycetota > Acidimicrobiia > Acidimicrobiales > SZUA-35 > JABDIY01. Next base: position 12,954 of record JBLYYW010000539.1, read on the forward strand.
GTAGGTGATGTTGTCGTAGATACTTTTTGGAAACGGATTGGGCTTCTGGAAGACCATCCCGATGCGGCGGCGAACCTCCACCGGATCAACCCGGTCGTCGTAGAGGTTCACGCCGTGGAATCGTAGATCGCCCTCTACCCTGGCCGAAGCGATCAGGTCGTTCATTCGGTTGATCGAGCGCAAGACGGTCGACTTG
>JBLYYW010000540.1:0-5898 GCA_048550155.1 Acidimicrobiales bacterium
CCGAATGGAACGGGCACAGGCCCGTGAACCGAGTGCCGACCCGTTTCAGCTGGGTGTAGCCAGAGACGACCTGGACGATGTCGCTCTCGTCCCGCACTCTCTGGACGTCCTCGTCAACGATCCCCACGACCCAAGCCTATGGCCGCGGTGCGACACGCGCTGTACACCCGCCAGCGCCGTTTGTACTTCGGTCAGGTTCAGGCGAGCTTGTCGTTGATCCAAGCTGCGACGCCCTCGATCGGGATGCGTTCCTGGGCGGTGGTATCACGCTCCCGGATCGTCACCGCCCCATCATCGAGGGAGTCGAAATCGAAGGTGACACAGAACGGCGTGCCGATCTCGTCCTGGCGCCGATAGCGCTTGCCGATGTTTTGGGTCTCGTCGTAGTCGGTGTTGAAGTGACCAGCGAGGTCGGCGAAGAGCTTGTGCGAAGGCTCCATGAGTTCAGGCTTCTTCGACAGCGGCAGCACGGCGGCAACGAAGGGCGCAATCCGAGGGTGAAGACGCAGGAACGTGCGCTTGTCGTCGTTGATGACATCCTCGTCGTAGGCGTCCATGAGGAACGCCATCATGGCTCGCGTTGCGCCCGCAGCCGGCTCGATGACATGCGGTACATACCGGCGATTGGCAGCCTGATCGAAGTAGTCCAACTTCGAGCCGCTGTGCTCGGCATGCTGATTCAGGTCGTAGTCGCCTCGATTGGCGACCCCTTCGAGCTCTCCCCACCCCCACGGAAACAAGAATTCCACGTCGGCGGTCGTGGAAGAATAGTGGCTCAATTCGTCGTCATCATGAGATCGAAGTCGGAGCGACTCGGCCTTCATGCCGTGATCGATATACCACTGCATCCGCTCGCCGCACCAGTATTCGTACCATTTCGCAGCGTCCTCGGGCGGCACGAAGTACTCGAGTTCCATCTGTTCGAACTCGCGGGTTCGGAAGACGAAGTTGCCCGGCGTTATCTCGTTCCGGAAACTCTTGCCGATCTGGGCGATCCCGAACGGTGGCTTCTTCCTGGTGGCGTGAAGCACATTGGCGAAGTTGATGAACATGCCCTGGGCGGTCTCGGGTCGCAGGTATGCATCGGCACCCTTTCCCTCGACGGGGCCAGCCTGCGTCTTGAACATCAGGTTGAACTCGCGCGCCTCGGTGAACGAATTGGATGAACCACAGTTCGGGCAGACCGTCGCATCTTCCAGCGTGTCTTCCCTGAACCGTTGGCCGCACTGCTTGCAATCCACCAGAGGATCGGTGAAGTTCGAAAGGTGACCCGAGGCCTCCCAGACCTGGGGCGGACCCAGGATCGAGGCGTCGAGACCCACGACATCATGGCGCATCTGCACCATCGAACGCCACCAGGCGTCCTTGACGTTGCGCAACATCAACACCCCGGTCGGCCCGTAGTCGTAGGTCGACCGGAAGCCTCCGTAGATCTCCGCCGACGGAAACACGAAACCTCGACGTTTGCAGAGGTTCACAACCTGGTCGAACAGTTCGGGTCTGGGCTCAGCCATGGCGGAAATGCTAACGCCCACGATGTCTGGCCCCATCCGAGCAATCGGACACATAACCGGCAACAATGGAGGGGTGAATTCCCCGTCGACGTCGTCGGTTCTGCCCCGCCGAATCGCAGCCTCCCTGCTGGACCTCCTTCTCGTGGGGCTCCTATGGCTGCTGGTGTTGTACCGCCTGGCCGTCCGTTTCGAGATCGCCCAACGACAACCCGACGGAACCCCGCTCTACTCCGAGCTCCAGCGAACCGAACTCTCCAGCATCGCCGAGGGGCTCAACTTCGGGCGGGTCATCGGGGACTTCTACTACTCGATCCACGGCAGAGGCCTCATCCTGGGGCTGCTGGCGCTGTTGATCTTCTCTCTCATCGCGTGGGTGTTGATCCCTGCAAACACCGGCTGGTCAGTAGGCCATCGGGCGTTTGGCCTGGTCGTGACCGACATGAAAGGTCAGAAACCGCCGTTGGACAGCTACCTACGCCGCTACCTCGTGGGTGCGGTCGACCTATTCCCTTATGTCATACCCGGTCTGCTCGGCTGGATCGTGGCGTCCCGCAACGAACACAACCAGCGCATGGGTGACCTCAGCGCCGACACCGTCGTGGTGAACGCAACCGCGTCTCTTGGCGACTTCCCCGAAACAACCACCACGGTCATTCGCCCCAGCGGCCCTGAAGCCGCTGACTCGGGACGGCCGACCCCATCCACCGATCCGGGTGGAATGATCGACGTCGAGGCGGCGCTTGCCGGCCACACGCTGACCGATCCGGCCGAAGACGACTACCCCGTCCTGAACCTCGAAGACACCTCACCGGGCATCCCGACGGTCGAACGACACGACGCGATCCCTTCGCTCGTTGAGCCATCCGGGGAGAGCGAGTTCGTCGCCTCCCTGAACGACCACGAAGAGTCGGTTCTGGCCGAAGATGTCACTCCCGACGAACTTCCAGAATCGACGTACGCAGAAAACTGGCACTTCCCCGAAGCACACGACGCTCCTGTGTGGACACCCGAACCCAGCACCAGCAACGGGCCGAAGGCTCCCGGGGCTGGAACCCTGCCGGATGGCCCCATAGAGAAACCATCCGGTGAGGAGCCCGACCAGGCCACTACGACCACCCGCGGGAGCGACGCCAACAGTGCGGCCGCCAAAGCCGGCATGGGAGATCCGGTCTGGAATGAGCAGTGGGGCGCCTGGCTCTACTGGGACAGCAAGGGAAAGAACTGGCTCCGCCACGATCCTGACCAGGGATGGCTGCCGATAGGCGATTCCCAGAAGGCGTAACCATGGTGGCCGAGAACGAGGCACCCGAAGGTACGGTGCCCCCTGTGATCGATCCCCGGCGCGTTCCCCGCCACGTGGCGTGTGTCATGGACGGCAACGGGCGGTGGGCCAACGAACGCAATCTGGTGCGCACCGAAGGCCACGCAGCGGGCGAACAAGCTCTCGTCGACGCCGTCGACGCTGCCCTCGAACTCGGGATTCAATGGCTCACTGTCTACGCCTTCAGCACAGAAAACTGGCGGCGACCGATCTCGGAGGTGCGGTACCTCATGAACTTCAACGAGCAGCTCCTCCTTCGCCGGCGCGAAGAACTGAGCGCCAAGGGCGTACGGATCAAGTTCGTCGGGCGCCGTGATTGGCGGATCCCTCGCAAACTTCTGCGACGCATCGAAGAGACCGAGGCGATGACCGCCCACAACGACACGCTCACCCTCAGCATCGCATTCAACTACGGCAGCAGGGCCGAACTGGTCGACGCCGTGAAAGGACTGATCGCCGAGGGCGTCGATCCCTCCGAGGATGCGATTTCGGCGCGAATGTACGACCCGTCGATGCCCGATGTCGACCTGTGGGTTCGCACCTCGGGCGAACATCGAATTTCGAACTTCCTGCTGTGGCAATCCGCCTACGCCGAGTTCGTGTTCGTCGACGCGTACTGGCCAGATTTCGGGCGCGCCGAGATGTTCGAAGCGGTGGCCGAATTCCAACGCCGTAACCGACGCTTCGGCGGGCTGTAATACGCCTGCAGCGTGCCCGTTGCCACGGAGGTTCCGAGCGTCGTTTCGTCAGAACGAGTCATGTTCTCACTCGCCGGTCCGCTCGTTCCTCGCATCACCGGCTCGCTTCATGACTCGTTCTTCCTCCACTCGCTACGGGGCGACACCGCTGCGTTGCTCGACGCTCGAAGGGACGTCCAGGAGGCCTATGGTGAAACCATGAAGCGGGGCGGCGGTGGGAGCGGAGACAGACGGCAACCTCAATGCCACCGGCTAGAGGCTCCGTGCCGTCTGAACGGGCCCCCTGCAGGGGTGTAGTCGTGGCGTTGTATCGGGATCAGGGCGTTGTGCTGCGGACCCACAAGCTCGGCGAGGCCGACCGGATCATCACCCTGTTCACCGCCGGCCATGGACGTATCAGAGCGGTTGCGAAGGGAATCCGGCGCACCAAGTCACGGTTCGGTGCCCGCCTCGAGCCGATGTCGTGGGTGAACGGTCAGTTCTATGAGGGTCGGAACCTGGACATTGTTACCCAGGTCGAGACAGCGCACCGCTTCGACCACCTCCGATCCGACCCTGAACGCCTCCACCGAGCTGCCGTGATGCTCGAAGCGGTGGAGCACACCACCCAAGAACGAGGGCCCGACCGAGGGATTTTCAACCTGCTCACCGGAGCGCTGCGGGAACTCGATCGGACCGGGAACCACAGCGTCCTTCCGGCCTTTGTGGCCAAACTCCTGATGCTCGAAGGAATCCAGCCCGAGGTCGATCGATGCGTGATCTGCGGCAACGAGGAGCAAATCCAGGCCATCAACCTTCACCAGGGTGGTGTGCTGTGCAACGAACATCGATCAGGACAACCGATCGGGCCAGAGGTTCGACAGGCACTGTCACTCGTCTTCGCAGGTGAGGTGCGGCGGATGCTGGAAACTACCTCAACGGCCGTGGCCGACGAGACCGAGGTCCTCGCCATGCAGCTTCTGGAGCAGCACTTGGAGCGCCGACTGAAGTCGGCAAGCGTGTTCGGGACCGCAATCTGAGCGCTCGGCGAATTACGGCGCGTCTGCCTCGGTACCAGCCCAGGTTGGCTGGCTGAACGTGACGTCAGGAATGGTGAGCGCGGTTGTTTGCGTCGTCGGCCGTTGGGTTGTGGGCCTTCGGGTTGTCGGTGCCGCCGTGGTGCCGGGCTCGTCGGTCGTCGGCGGTTCCGTCGTCGGCGCAGCGGACGTTGTTGGGGCCTCGGTGGATGTTGAGGCAACGGCCGAGGTTGTGGGTGCAGGCGCGGTCGACTGCGTAGTTGGTGGGGCCGTCGGCGGTGGGGCAACCGCAGTGGGGGCCGGCACGGTGGTGGGCGGTTCGGTGGTGGGCGGTTGTGTGACAGCAACTGTGGACGGTGACTGGGTTGTTCCCTCGACGTTCGGGTCGACCACCTCGGTATCACCATCGGCGGCGCCTCCGAGACCTAGGACGGTTACGACGACCGATGCCACCAGCGCCAGCAGAAAAAGTGATGCCAGAATCACCGTGATCCGTTGGCGCCGAGCCTCATCCGCTTCGACCGATTGAGTGATCGCTGCGGCCGAAACCTTGGACTCAGCCGTGGGGACGACGACCGGGCGAGAAATCTTCGGGGTCTGGGTGAGGACCGAACCCGAGGCTACCGAGCCACGAGCTAGAGGATCGGGCGCCCTCGTACCACGGCCCGCGGGTGTCGTTTGGCTCGTGCGGGGCGCGACCGAGTCCTGCGTGCGGGAGCCGATCTTCGCTGCCCCCCGACCTTTGGCCGCCGGTTCGGGTCGGCCGAACACGCTGTTGCTCAGGATTGTCGTCAGATCGGCAGGGCTGCGGCGGTCGCTGGGGTTGGCGTTCTCATAGGAATCAGCCAGATCGGCAACCGAGACTGCGGGTTGGGCGAGAAGCGGCTCGACAAGCACTGCGGCCTCATCGTCTGCCAGCCACACGTCACTCCGATGGTCATTTTGTTTGCTCATGGGTGTTTCCGCGTCTACCAAGGCGGCTCGCCCTGGCACCAAACACCAGACTACCGCCTAGCCTCTGGGCAATGTCCAGCATCTCTGACCTTCTGGGAACAGTTACTCAGAACGTCTCAGGAGGCGGAGAGGACCGCCCTGGGCAGCGCCAAATGGCCCAGAACGTCGCTGACGCCGTAGCCACCCCCGGATCCGCTGTGGCATTGCAGGCCGGTACGGGAACCGGCAAGAGCATCGCCTACCTCACGCCGGTCGCACACGCGCTGGCAGAAGGGCGGATCGAGCGGGCGATCATCGCCACCGCCACCATCGCGCTGCAAGATCAGTTGCTGAGCTCCGACGTGCCTACCACGGTGGATGCGCTGGGTGTAGACGTACGCGCCGCCGTTCTCAAG
>JBLYYW010000541.1:0-9614 GCA_048550155.1 Acidimicrobiales bacterium
CCAGGTGCTCGGTTCCCGCTTCATCAATGCGGCGGCAGCTGCCGGGTGTCCTGCGCAGCTGATGCTCATCAGCTCCGGGGCCAGCCTGAGCCCGATCCAGGGTTGGGCGACCTACTGCGCCGGAAAGGCTGCTGCCGACATGTGGGCGGCAACGGCAGGTTCCGAGCAGGCCAGCCGCAACAGCAAAATCACCATCGTTTCCATCGCTCCGGGCGTGGTCGACACAGAAATGCAGGGCGCGATCAGAGAGGCACCCGACGCAGATTTCCCCAGCAGCGAACGATTCCATGATCTCCACTCCAGCGGAGGCCTGGCGAATGCTGACTCCGTGGCAGCAACTCTGTTGAAGATCGCTGAGCTCAACGCCGGCGACAGCTTCGGTGGCACGCAGCTCGAAAACGGCGCCCGCCTCGACGTACGGGACTTTGCTGCTTCGTGAGGACGCTCCCGGTCGCCCCTCCAAGCGGCGTGCGGCGTAGGGTGAAAAAGTGACCGACGCAAAGCCGGCATCTGGGGTCCGAGTAACCATCGTCGGCAGCGGACCGAACGGGCTCGCTGCCGGCGCCTACCTGAGCCAGATGGGAGCTTCGGTGCACGTCATCGAGGCCAACAAACGAATCGGCGGCGGCGCCCGCTCGGCGGAACTGACGATGCCCGGATTGATTCACGATGAGTGCTCCGGGTTTCACCCACTCGGCCTGGACACCGAGTTCAGCCGGGCGGTCGATCTCTCCCCGCACGGACTGCGGTACCTCTGGCCCGACGTGCAGTACAGCCACCCCACCGATCAACGCGGCAACGGCGGAGCAGCACTGCGCTCGCCTCAGGAAACAGCCGACGGTTTGGCTGACCCCCGATGGCAGAAATTGTTTGGTTCTGTAAGCGAAAGCTTCGGGGCAACGGCCGAAGATTTCCTGGGTCCGATGGTCTCGGTCCCTCGACATCCTCTTCATCTGGCCAACTTCGGTGTCAGGGCCGCCCTGCCGATCTCGGGCGTGGCCAGGGCGCTGGAGTCAGAGTCCGCCAGGGGTCTGTGGGCCGGAGCGGCCGCCCACGCATTTCGACCGTTCTCTGCCCCGTTCTCGTCTGCGATCGGCATGGCGTTGGGAACCGCGGCCCACACCTACGGCTGGCCGGTGGCGGAGGGTGGCAGCCAGTCCATCACAGACGCAATGGCAGCGGTGATCCTGGCCTCGGGGGGAACAATCGATACCGGTCAAAGGGTCACCACACTGACCGAACTCGGCCAGACCGACGTGGTTCTGCTCGACACCGCACCTGCAGCAGCCGCAGATATCTGCGGAGCCAAGATGCCCGACCGAATCGCCAGAAGCTACCGGTCCTACCGACATGGACCGGGGGCGTTCAAGGTGGAGTTTGCGGTGGAAGGCGGGATCCCGTGGCGTCACGAACCCTCCCGTCGAGCTGGAACCGTGCATGTGTGTGGCTCCTACGACGAGGTGGCCGAGGCCGAAGCGAAGGTGTGCCGGGGCGAGATGCCAGACTCACCTTTTGTGCTTCTTGGCCAGCAGTTCCTGGCCGATCCGAGCAGGTCAAACGGAGACGTTCACCCGATCTACAGCTACGCGCACGTCCCTGCTGGCTGGAACGGTGATGCAACCGACGCGATCATCGGCCAGATCGAACGGTTCGCCCCCGGCTTCCGGGATCGCATTTTGGCCACCCATGTTCGTTCAACCACCGACCTGAGTCGGTACAACGCCAACTATGTGGGCGGCGACATCGTGACCGGTGCCAACACACTCGATCAGCTCATCTTCAGACCGAGGCGCACCACCAAGCCCTATGACACCGGAATCGACGGCGTGTACCTCTGCTCGGCTGCGACTCCCCCGGGCGCCGGCGCCCATGGAATGTGCGGCTACCGAGCAGCTCGCCGAGCGCTCGACAAGCTCAACGTGATCTAGCCGACATCGTTTCAGCCCACGTCTTGCCATGCTCGACGTTCGGTTCGCGTGGTAGCCCTAGTACGTGTTCGGCCACGATGTTGCGCTGAATGGCGAACGTCCCACCTCCGAGGGTGAGGGCGGGCGAGAACAGGTAGCCGTAGTGCCAGATGGGATCGACATCGGGGAACTGGCTGTCCTGGCCCCGTGCGAAGTTGATCTCGGTCGGTCCCCAGCGCCGAGAGCTCGCGATGTCACCGGGAACTCCCGACCCCTCCAGCATTCCGTCGGTGCCGGCCAGGTCCTTGGCCAGCCCCATGACCTCCTGCCCCAACTCGTCGGCCATGATCTTCTGGATTGACGCTTCGGGGCCGGGCGTGCCGCCGGCCAGCTTGGCACTCAGGGTCCTCAGTTGATTGAGCTTGAGAACGGTTGCGTTGACGTGCAGTTGAGCCAGGCGGTCCCGGACGATCGGGTCCACGGGTGCGCCGGCTTCGCGCACCATGTCGAGGAAGTCGAAGGCGCTCGGTCCCGACCCCCACAACACACCGCCTTCGGACAGCCCTACCCGCTCATTGGCAAGTGTCGCTTTGGCCAGTCGCCAGCCGTCGCCTTCTTCGCCCAGCCGCATGCTGACCGGGATGCGAACATCGTCGAAGAACACCTGGTTGAACGAGTGGGCCGTGGTCATGTCGACAACCGGTGACAATGTGACTCCGGGTGCGTCCATCGGGAAGATGAAGTACGAGATGCCCTTGTGTTTTGGCACGTCCGGGTTGGTGCGGGCCAGCAGGATGCCGAGTTTGGAGCTGTGGGCTCCGCTGCTCCAGATCTTGGACCCGTTGATCACGTACTCGTCACCGTCTCGAACGGCCCGGGTGGCAAGGCTGGCGAGGTCCGAGCCACTGTCGGGTTCGCTGAACAGCTGGCACCACCGTTCGTCGTCGTTGAAGATCTTTGGAAGGTATCGCTGCTTCTGCTCCTCGGTTCCGGCGATCCAGATCACCGGTGCGGCCCAGCCGATGCCGATGGCGTTGTGCGGCATGGTCACGTCGGCGGCCGCCATCTCTTCGGAGATGATCAACTGGGTCATCGGGTCTGCGTTTCTACCCCACGGTTCGGGCCAGTGGGGCACCACGTATCCGGCTTCGGCGAGCTGGTCGTTCGACGGGTCGGGGTGCGCGGCGATCCAGTCCCGCACTTCGCGTCGACGGGGATCGTCGTCGGGCGGCATGTCGAAGTCCATCGACGAATCCTACGTGGGAGGTATCGCCGATTCGAATCTGGTACCGACGGGCTATTCGGCTCCCGTGGGAAGGTAGTACTCGGCCGGATCGGCCGGGAGCGGCTCGTTGCCGAGAATCAGGTCGGCAGCCTTCTCGGCGATCATCATCGTGGGGGCATACAGGTTGCCGTTGGTGACGATCGGCAGGACGGAAGCGTCGACCACGCGAAGTCCCTCGGTGCCGTGCACCTTCATGGTGGCGGGATCAACGACGGCCATAGGATCGGTCCCCATCTTGGCGGTGCAACTGGGATGCAGCGCAGTCTCGGAGTCGCGGGCCACCCAATCCATGATCTCTTGGTCGGTTTCCACCGAAGGTCCGGGTGAGATCTCACCGTCGTTGAATCGGTCGAACGCAGGTTGGGTCAGGATGCGGCGGGCGGTCCGCACGGCTTCGATCCATTCTTGGCGGTCTTTTTCGGTGGACAGATAGTTGAAGACAACCGATGGTTTCTGGCGAGGGTCCTTGGAGGTGATCTTCACCGAACCCTTCGACTCGGAGTACATCGGACCCACGTGCACCTGGTAGCCGTGACCTTTGGTCGGTGCCGAGCCGTCGTATCGAATGGCGATGGGGAGGAAGTGGAACATCAGGTTCGGATAGGGCTCGGACGGGTTCGACTTCACGAACGCGCCCGCTTCGAAATGGTTGGTCGCTGCCGGTCCCTTGCGGAAGAACAACCATTGGAACCCGATCCACGGGGCCCGCCACTTGGCGAGGTGGGGCTGCATGGACACCGGTTCCTTGCAGGCGTACTGAATGTAGACCTCCAAATGATCCTGCATGTTCTCGCCCACCCCGGGAAGATCGGCCACCATCTCGATGCCGAGACTCTGTAGGTGTTCCGGATCGCCGATTCCCGACAGCTGAAGGAGTTGCGGCGTGTTGAATGCGCCACCGCACGAGATCACTTCCTTGGATCGAACGGTGTGGGTGCGGAAGTTGCGTCGATACTCGACCCCGACACACGTGTTGCCTTCGAACAACAGCTTGTTGGCCCGAGCCCGCGTGAGGACGGTGAGGTTGGGGCGGTCCATCACCGGGTGGAGATAGGCCCGTGCGGCAGAGAGTCGGCGGCCGCGATGCATGTTCTTGTCGAACGCAGCAAAGCCTTCCTGACGGTAGCCGTTCACATCCTCGGTACGCCGGAATCCGGCTTGGGGTCCAGCGTCGAGGAATGCCTGGAAAAGCGGATTGGTGGCCGGGCCCCGTTCGAGAACCAGTGGGCCGTCGTCACCCCGCCAATCGTCACCGCCGGCCAGGCAAGTTTCCATCCGTTTGAAGTATGGGAGGCAGTGGGCGTAGTCCCAGCTCTCCATTCCCGGAAGCTCAGCCCATTTCTCGTAGTCGGCCGGGTTACCGCGCTGGAAGATCATGCCGTTGATGCTGGAACTGCCGCCCAGGACCTTGCCCCGTGCGTGGTAGACCCGGCGACCGTTCATGTGGGGCTCGGGTTCGCTCTCGTACTTCCAGTCGTAGAAGCGACTGCCAATCGGATACGCCAGTGCAGCGGGCATGTGGATGAACACATCCCACTTCCAATCGGTGCGGCCCGCCTCGAGCACCAGGACCTGATTGGACGGGTCTGCACTCAATCGATTTGCCAGGGCGCACCCTGCCGACCCACCGCCGACGATCACGTAGTCGTACGCACTGTCCCCGTGCCGATTCTCAGCCATCAGAGCAGCGTACGCACCGCACCCATGTTTCGCCCCGGCGTTCTGCGTCGTTGATCCTCACCCGTCTCGTCAACGGAACGGTGGCCCGCCGATCCAGCAAACCAGCGATCGCCGAGTACCCGAGAGAAGCGGTGTGACGCGATGGAATTCGAACGCCGGGAAGGCGACGACGGACCCGTGGCCACGCACGGTCGTTCGCCAATCGGAGGTTGCATCGGAATCGTCGTTGGAGCGGCCGAACAACTCGAGATCTCCACCTTCGTAGTCCGCAGGATCGGACAGTTGCACCACCATCGACAGTTTGCGTGCGGCCAGCTCTCCGTCGAGACCGTCCTGATGCCACGTATGAAATGAGCCAGCGCCTTCGTACTCGGTGAACTGCAGATCTTCGGTGAACCCGATCAGATCGAAGTCGTACTGCCGGTTGGCGCGACGGACCACCCCAACAAGCTTGTCGTGAATCCAGGTGAACGGTTCTTCGAACGGGATCCAGGCGACACGTGATCGTCGGAGTTCGTCGTCGTGTTCGCTCGTGCCCAGTCCATCACTGATGTGGGCGTCCTCGATCGCAAGATCAGCTGCCAGATCGACGATGCGCTGGCATTGACGGGCTGAGAACACCGACGGGTAGACGAGAGCACACTGGTGTGCCCGGTTCTCCTCGGGTACGAAGGCTCGAACAGTTTGTGCCGAAAAGCGCCGCATTCGCCGGTCAGCCCCGGATGCACCCGACGAACAACTCCGTGAGCCGACCGGGGGCGTAGGTACTGTCCTCGTGCCGATTCTCAGCCATCAGAGCAGCGTACGCACCCAACCCCACGTTCCGTACCGAACCAACACCATCCGAAGATCTGGGTACGGATGAGGGCAACGGCGCCCAACGACGAAAGCGCTGAGACGACGCGAACAGCGGCTCACGATGCCGTGGCCTATCGGCGCTTGCCGACGTCGCTGATGAGAACAATGTCGGTGACTTGATCCCCCTGAATCCGCAGCACCTTTCGGAGCTTCACCTCCACGAACAGCTTCGACCCCTGATCCCACCGCCCTGTGACCTTCTTTTCAATCCAGAATCCCTCACCGATAACTTGTTCCTCGGCCGGAACCTCTACGCCATAGACCTCAGACAGAGAGTCAACCAGGATCGGAAGTGCGGCTTGGGCGTCGAGCACCGTTAGGTCCTCGAATACCACGCAACCTTCCGCATCCTGGCTATCGGCGATCCGTATTGTGGACGTTGCCGGAAAGGAACTACCGCCGAAGATGTTGTCGAGTTCGACGTCGAACGTCAGCTCTTCCTCGATCCCGATCTCGACCCCGTCAAAGTAGTGAAAGACCTGCGGGTCCTCGGAGAAAAGGACGCCGAGCTGTTCGTCGGACAGGCCGGAGTACAGCTGCCGCAGGCCATCGGTCGACCGCTGGTCCAATCCCGAAGCGGCGAATGAATCAACCAGGTCCAAGACGAAGGCTCGCACTTCTTCTGGGTTCTCTAGGCCTCGCCACGACCCCCGAGCGTCGACGCCATAGCGAAGATCAATGACATCACCCTCCGTCGCGCTATTGCTCGGCCCTCCCAGAAACTGGGCCGCACTGTAAGGCCATGCGAACGCCCAGCCGTCGTCGGAAGCGATGACACGTAGATCAACCGCCGACGATGTGCTGACCGGAGAATTGACCCTGGAATCCATACGCTGACGTACCACACCAAGCTCCCGGACCATCCCGTCCTCCCAGACAGGGCTGGCATCCACAATCGACACCGTAGGTTCAAGCGGAGTGCACGACGTCGATGCCGAGTCTGGTTCGGGTTCGGGTTCAACGTTGGCCACAGACGTTGTGCTGGGCGCCTGAATCGAAAGAACGGTTCCAGCTGATCCTTGCGTAGCGGACCCATCAGTGCACGCCGCAGCCAGCATCCCGACAGCGAAGAGTGCCACAACTGCACGAGCGCGCACCGATCCATCGTCCACAACAACTCCCTCGACCTACTTGGACAGACGATTGAGTACTTCTCGGAAGTACGCCTCGGCACTCACTGGTGCCACTGTCAGTACCGGGCGGGCATGGTGACGAAGCGAGCACGTAGGATTGTTGCATGACTCTGGTGAACGCTGACACCGTGCTGGACACCCAGCGCTCGTACATCCACGGCCGCTACGTGGACTCCACCTCAGGTGAAACGTTCGAGGATCGGTACCCCGGAACCAACCGACTGATCTGTGAGATCGAACAGGCGGGCGCCGCCGAAGTTGAAGCGGCGGTCGCCAGTGCCAAAGGCGGTTTCGCCGAATGGTCGATGATGAGCGCCACCGATCGCGGACGAATCCTCATGAAGGCAGTGGCGATCATCCGTGAGCGCAATGACGAGCTGGCCCATCTCGACACCCTCGACACCGGCAAGCCAGTTGCCGAGACCATCGTCGAAGACATCGTCACCGGCGCTGACGTGATCGAGTTCTACGCTGGTTTGGCCGACAAGCTGCATGGCGAAACGATCGACTACCCCGGCCACGGCTTCGCCCGCATGCGTCGCGAACCGCTGGGAGTCTGTGCCGGGATTGGCGCGTGGAACTACCCGATGCAGATCGCCATGTGGAAGAGCGCCCTCGCTCTCTCGTGTGGCAACTCCATGATCTTCAAACCGGCCGAGGTCACTCCCCTGTCGGCGTTGAAGCTCGCCGAGATCTACAGCGAAGCCGGCGTCCCGAACGGCGTGTTCAACGTGCTGCAGGGCGATGCTCGTATCGGCCAAGCGCTCGTCGCCCACGCAGGCATAGCAAAAGTGTCGATCACAGGCGAAGCGTCCACCGGCAAGATCGTCATGTCCGACGCCGCCAAGACACTCAAGAAGGTGACGCTGGAGCTGGGCGGCAAGTCACCGATCATCGTTTTCGACGACGCCGACATCGAGAGCGCCCGAAACGCCGCCCTCACCAACAACTTCTACAGCACAGGTCAAGTGTGCTCCAACGGCACGAGGGTCTTCGTGCAGCGTGGGGTGTACGAACAGTTTCTCGACGGCATCGCCGAGCGAGTCAACGCAATCCCGGTAGGCGACCCCTTCGATCCGAATACCCTGATCGGTCCTCTGGTCAGCGCGGAACACCACGACAAGGTGATGCGGTACATGAAGCTGGCCCTCGACTCCGGTGCTCGGCACATCTGCGGCGGTGAGGTTCCCGACGACCCTGCGCTTTCGGGCGGAAACTATGTCACACCAGCCGTTTTCGCCGACGCCGACGACGACATGATCTTCGTGACCGACGAAGTGTTCGGACCACTGATGGCGGTACTGCCGTTCGACACCGAGGAAGAGGTTCTCGAACGCGCCAACGCCACCGACTACGGCCTTTCTGGTGCGGTGTTCTCCACCGACTTCGCTCGGGCCAATCGGGTTGCCAACGCCATCGAAGCAGGGACGGTATGGATCAACGACTACAACTACCTGCCCGCCTCGGTCCCCTTCGGCGGCTACAAGCACAGCGGCGTCGGCCGGGAAAACGGTGCCAACGCGATCGAGCACTACACCCAAGTGAAGATGATCTACTCCACGCTGGTGCCCATCGAGCGGTACATGTAGCGTGAGCCGATGAGCGAACCGGCAGCACCCAAAGGTTGGAGCTTTTCTGACTCGGGCTCGATGACCTGGTTGCTACGACAGATCACTAGATAGATTTCTCGAGATTTCTTCCGCGCAAGGCCCGAAACTGGGCCGGCAATGTCACACCCCCTCTTCATACTTGGACCATGACTTCGGCAGCACAGTTCGGCGTCCCGGTCGGCGAGGGTCTGCTCGGTGCCGAGCGTGCCGTGATCGCCATGGGCGGTGCACGCCTTGCCCGGCTCGGCGCTGGCAAAGATCCCGGGTCGATGTCACGGGAGCAACTCGCAGACACCGTCGCTTCCCTGTGTGAGCTGAGCGAGCAAATCGCACTGATGGCCGGCAGGTACATGGAACTCGGCGAACAAACTGCAGCCAGCCTCACCAAGGGTCAGAAGTCGATGGTTTCGCTGGTGTCTGCCGCCACACACCTCAGCCGCGGCAGAGCAGCTCAACTTCTGCGAGCCGGACGGATACAACACCGCTTCCCGTACTTCCACCAAGCCATGCTGGAGGGACGGATCACCAGCGGCCACACCGACCTGATCGTTGATCTGGCCAAGCGGGTCAACAGCCAACAGCTTGCCGACTCCGAGAAGGCACTGGCCGCCCTGGCCGTGTTGTGTACCCCGGAGGAATTCAGGGACAAGCTCCGGGAATGGGAAGCGGCCGCGGACCCAACCGAACACCTGGATGAGTTCCTGAGGGCTCAGGCAGCACGCAACTTCTCGTGGGCCAAAGACCTCTTCGGCAACATCCACATCGCAGGCACCCTCGACCCCCTGGCCGGCGAGCACGTTGTCGACGCCATCGAACAACGCAAGAAGGAACTCAAGGCGACCGATCCCGAGCTGAATGGTGTCGCTGCCAACCACGATGCCCTGGTCGATCTGATTCTTGGCGAGAACGACCCGAAGGTTCACGTCGAGATCATCTATCCCGAGAACACCACCGGTGACACGCTCACCCACGTGGCTGGGTCAGAGTGCGAGATCCCCGACGCTACCCCGTTCGACCTGGCGATCGAACAGTCCGAACAGAGCTTGATCCACCAGGTTGAATCCCTCGTCGACTACATCGGTCACGCCACCGGCCTCCAGCCACACGCATCGGCACCGGCCGTGCCGAGTTACCGCGACAC
>JBLYYW010000542.1:0-2720 GCA_048550155.1 Acidimicrobiales bacterium
CCGGTTTGGCATGGTCAGAACCTCATTTGTTGTACTTGGGCCGAGATGCCGCCATCCAGGACCCACAGCTGACCGGTCGCATAGCGGGCCTCGTCGCAGGCGAGCCAGTTGACGAGATTCGCCATGTCGGTCGGGGTGCCGATCGTTCCGAGGGGATGAACCGCCTTGGCCTCGGCTAGCCCGTCGGCGGGATTCACTCCTGGAGGATAGAACTGGTTGAGCATCGGGGTGTCGATGTACCCGGGACAAATGGCGTTGACCCGGATCCCTTCCTTGCCATGGTCGCAGGCCATCGCTTTGGTCAGCGCATGAACTGCGCCTTTCGACGCGCAGTAGGCCGCCAGGTTCGGGTCGGCGATGAACCCGTCGTAGGAGCCGAAGTTGATGATCGAGGCGTGTCCGGACCGGCGCAAGAGCGGCAGCGCGTACTTCGATGTGAGGAAGGTCCCGGTGACGTTGATCGCCATGATCCGGTTCCACTGCTCGAGGGTTGTCTCCTCGATCGTGAGCTCCATTTCGATACCTGCCGCATTCACCAGAATGTCGAGGACCCCGTGTTCGGTCTCGATGCGGGACATGGCATCGATGACCTGTTGCTCGGAGGTCACGTCCAGCTGCAGGTACGCGCCCGGGTGGTTGTCGTCACCGAGGCTTCCTCGTGGTGAGAGGTCGGCTGCATACACATGGGCCCCTTCGGCTTCGAAGCGGGCGCAGACCGCTCGGCCCGCTCCTCCGCATCCACCGGTCACGAGCGCCACCCGTCCCTCCAGAACTCCGGTCATCGGTCTTCTCCTGGCTGGAGGGCTCGCCGGTACGAATCGAGGACGAGCCCGTGAAAATGATGGAGGGCGTGTTCAGACAACCCGGAACCTGACGGATCGTGGACGATCCGTCCCTGGTCGAACGCCGGTGATCTCATACCTCGCTGCACGCTCTCGACCAGTGCGATGTCTTCGACCTGGAGGACCTCGTCGAGGTAGCGGATCGATTCGAGCTCTGCCTCGTTGGGTTCACTGGTCTCGAGGAAGAAGTCGTAGGTCTCCAAGGTGCGATCGGGTCCCACCGGGATGACGTGCAGAACGATGAAATTGGCTCGGCCCGGGTACCGCATGAGACACGTGTTGGGCCAGAGCCACCAGACGGCGTGGTCGGTGACCGTGGCTGCGGATACGTCGTATGCGGAGTTGGCTGTCTTGCCTGCTTCGGCCATGTGACTGGAAAAGATTCCGTGAGTTGTCACCTTGTAGGTGTCCATGTCGACCAGGGAGACGAAGTCCTTGTGGGCGATGTGGCAGTGGTAGCACTCGAGGAAGTTGTCGATGACGTTCTTCCAGTTCGACTGAATCTCATAGGTGAGTCGATGGGCGAAGGTGAGGCCGTCGACGTCGGGTGCCCAGTGCTGAATCTCGGCTGCGAGATCACCAGCTTGTTCGGCAAGAGCGGCCGCGTTGGGATCGAGGTTCACATAGACGAAGCCGCCGAACAGTTCGATCCGGACCTGGTCGAGGCAGATATCGCCCATGTCGAAATCGAGCAGATGATTGGTCTTCCGGGCCCCGACGAGTTGACCACTGAGGTCATAGGTCCATGCGTGGTAGGGGCAGACCATCACACGCGTGGAGCCTTCCCCCTCAAGGAGGTGATGAGCACGGTGCTTGCAGACGTTGTAGAACGCATTCAGCTCGCCGCTGGTGCCTCGCACCGCCATGATCGGCGAGCCCGCGACCTCGCCGGTCACGTAATCCCCTGGACGTCGCAGCTTTTCCCCGTGGCACAGCCATTGCCAGGTGGACCGAAAGACGCTCTGCTGCTCGAGTTCATACCATCGAGACTCGGTGTAGGCATCAGCATGAAGAGACAATGATGTCGCAGGATTGGTTCGGTACCCGACGGCTATGTCTGGGGCGGATGCGCCGTGGGATGAGGCCTGCCCAGACAGGGCCAAAGGACTCTGCCTTGGGAAGTTACCCATCGGTACCGTTGAGGGTGTGAAAGGAACCGTTGTCGAAGGTGCGCCCCTGGCCGAGTACGGCGAGGTGGTCAGGCCGACGTGGGCCGAGGAGACCGAGCGCCATTGGCATCCGGCCGATGGCTCGCGCTTCTTCACCGTTCCAGACTCGGTCGTGCGGCCTCCCGCCAACTCGACACCGCTCATGTTGTTGCACGGCGTCGGGAACAACGGAGCGATCTACGCCCCGCTGATGTCGTCGCTTGCGCAGCTCGGGCCGGTCTTCGCTCCAACGATGTCGCCCAACCTGCTGGCGCCTCTCGAACACCGAAAAGAAACGGTTGGTCAGCTGGTCGACTGGCTCGCGGAGTTGGCACCACCGCCGTGGCGTATCGTCGGCCACTCGATGGGAGGCGTTCTGACCGGTCTTGTCCTGAGGACTCACCCGGAGGTGGTCACGAGCGCAATCCTGTTGAACTCGCCCCTTCCTGGCACTGTTCATCGGATTCAGCCGGGCGGCACGCTCGATCGACCGGGGCGTGCGCTCATTGCCCTGAAGGCATTGGCAAGGGTCTCCGCGTTCGGGCGACCGCGTTTGCCGGGGTTGCTGAGGGGTGCGGAGCTGGCGGTTGTCCGCACTGCCCTGCGAGGCTTTGTGCTCGATCCGGGGGCACTCGACGATCATGTGGTCAGCAGGGCGATCATCTCGTCCCGCACCACCGATGGTATGGACTTCCTGAAACTGGCTGAGCTTCTGCCCGAATGGGCGCTC
>JBLYYW010000543.1:0-7688 GCA_048550155.1 Acidimicrobiales bacterium
CCTTGGCGTTGGCCTGAGCGACGATGTATTCCTCCTCTTCGTCGGCGGTCATGTAGCGGATCTTGTCGGTGACCCGACCGTTGACAACCTCGCGATATGGGGTCTCGAGGAACCCGAACTCGTTGACCCTGGCGTAGCTGGAGAGATAACCGATGAGGCCGATGTTCGGTCCTTCGGGTGTCTCGATCGGACACATGCGGCCGTAGTGACTGAAGTGAACGTCTCGAACTTCGAACCCCGCCCGATCACGGCTGAGACCACCGGGACCAAGGGCCGACAATCGTCGACGGTGGGTGAGACCTGACAACGGATTCACCTGGTCCATGAACTGTGAGAGCTGTGATGTTCCGAAGAACTCTTTGATCGCGGCAACCACTGGACGGATATTGATGAGCGTCTGAGGTGTAATGGCCTCGACGTCCTGAGTTGTCATTCGCTCGCGGACGACTCGCTCCATGCGAGACAGACCGATGCGAACCTGGTTTTGAATGAGCTCGCCGACCGAACGGACACGACGGTTGGCGAAATGGTCCTGGTCGTCCAGGCGGTAACCGGGCTCGGCCTGCATGAGATGAAGCAGATAGGTACACGCAGCCACGATCTCGACCGGCGACAACACTGCCTGGTCTTCTTCTGGCCGTTCGACCAGATCGGAGATCATGGGGAACAGCTCGACCAGCTTCTCGATTTCAGGACCGAGTTTGCGGTTGAGCTTGTACCGACCGACCCGCGACAGATCGTAGCGACGGGTCTCGAAGAAGGCGTTGCGTAGGTAGCTTCTGGCCGCTTCGGCAGTTTGGGGCTCACCCGGCCGGGCTCGCTTGTAGATCTCGATGAGCGACTCTTCTTGCGTCGGGGCGTTCTCGGCTTCCTTCTCCCACTGGCCTTCGAGGAAGTCGAAGTGGTCCACGAATGCCTCGAGGAATCCGGGTGCGTTCTCCTCGTCGAAGCCGAGGGCCCGAAGGATCGTGAACACCGGGATACGGCGCTTGCGGGCGACCCGGACCCCGGCGGTGGGGTGCTTGCCGGTCTTGTGTTCGACGTCGAACTCGATCCACTCGCCGCGATAGGGGTGGATGGTGCCGGTGACCATCTGATGCTTGGCCAGGTTACGCAGGCGGAAACGCTCACCGGGCTGAAAGATGACGCCGGGGCTGCGGACGAGCTGAGAAACGACAACCCGTTCGGTGCCGTTGATGATGAACGTGCCCTTTTCGGTCATCATGGGGAAGTCGCCCATGAACACGGTCTGCTCTTTGATCTCGCCGGTGTTGGCGTTGATGAACCTGGCACGCACAAAGATCGGCGCTGCGTAGGTCATGTCCTTTTCGCGGCACTCCTCTACCGAATACTTGGGTATCGGTTTGAGGTCTTCATCCTCGGGATCGAACTCGAGTTCCAGGTGAAGGGTCTCGGTGAAATCGCGAATCGGAGAAATATCCCGAAACGCGTTGGAGAGGCCTTCCGCGAGGAAGTACTTGAACGAATCTCGCTGTATGGAAATGAGATCTGGAAGAGGCAGAGCCTCTTCCAGTTTTCCGAACGAATAACGGTCGCGAGCAACGGTACGTGCAGGCAAGGGTCACCACCTGGGGTAAGGCATCGAATTGTGGCCAAGGAGTCGGTCGAACGAGCGCGACGAAGACGATGAAACAGTTTTTAGGCGGTTGCGAGGGTCAACGAAGCGGGCACGACTGGCTCCATGCTAGAGCGACGCGCACAATGAATACAACGCACCGCTCCCACAAATACCTCAGTTGTTGCGCAGATTGAACATGAACCGGGGCTCCGTGTCAAGGACTGCGCTTGTTGATTCCGCTCGCATCGTCGGCGCTGGGCGCCTCCTCCGGTCGCTCCAAGCTCGCTCCGCTCGGCCAAAAGCCAGACACCACCAGGCTGCTCCGTCCCTCCGCAGCCGTACCACTGATTCCGCTCGCATCGTCGGCGCTGTGCGCCTCCTCCGGTCGCGTTGTTTGCCAATCTCCCGATGGGATTGCGCCCGTGAGGGGGTGAATCCATCGGGAGGTTCGCTTGGCCGCGTCGGCGAGTTCCTCAGCCGGCCGACACGCCCATGATCCCGAGGATGACGATCGCAATACCCCACCATTGTTGGGTTCGAACGTGATCGCCGTACACCAACAAGCCAACCAGGACCGTGACGGCTGGGAAGGTCGATGACGCGATCACCGTTGGCGTAGGGTCGATCTCGAGGCCTGCCAGCAGGAAGATACTCGAGAGGCCAACTGCGATCCCGGCCAGGACCGCAGCAAGGCGCAAGTTGCGACGGGGCAGAACCGGCACCTTGATCTGCGACGCTACAAACGCCAGCGTCAAACACGCGGTCGTTCGTTGAACCACGGCCGGCCACGTTCCAGCAGCATCGGCAACGTCGATCAGGGAGATGAGACCGGTGGCGTAGCCAAGCCCGGACAGGATTCCCCACCGAAGCGCAAGCCAGTCGAACGCGACCGCAGAACGATCCACCGTTATCACCGCCAGGCCAGCGAGGCACACAATGGCTCCCCCAACCGTGATCACAGATGTCTCGGAACCTCGGAACACCGAATAGGCAAACGGCAACACTGCGCTCAGCATTGCGACCGTCGGCGCAATGAGAGCCGACGATGCCTTGCTGAGGCCGGTGTAATAACAACCCAATCCCAGAGCGAACCCAAGGCCCGAAAGCATTCCGAAGAAACTGTCCCGGAGCGACAATTCACTCGAGACGAACACGAGCGAGACAGCGGCGGTGAGGATCCCGATGAACTGCATGGGAACGGCCGCAGTGACGGGGCTCTGCGCATGCACGATCCGGCGGCCAAACAGATCCGATGCGCCGATGGCGAGGGCCGTCAGCAGGCCAAAGATCACACCGGTCACAGCGCATCAGCGTATGTCCTCAACCGAACTGGCCGCCCCGGTTGTCGAATGAACGGCTTCTGGCCGCCGGAATCGTCGGCCAACGAAAGCTGGGGCGGCCAGAAGGCGGGTGGGCGACAACTGCAGCGGCCAGAACAGGGAGGGGTACGACTACTTCTGAACGCGTAAACGGGGCCTGACACCCCATCCACATCGGGAAGAGAGGTCAGGCCCCGGTCGTTCGCAGAACCGAATTACTTCAGTTCGACAGAACCGCCAGCATCTTCGAGCTTGGCCTTGGCGGCCTCGGCGTCGTCTTTGTTGGCGCCTTCGAGGATCGGCTTGGGGGCGCTCTCGACCAGTTCCTTGGCTTCCTTGAGGCCCAGGCTGGTGAGCTCGCGGACGGCCTTGATGACCTGGATCTTCTTGTCGCCTGCGCCGGTGAGAACGACATCGAAGTCGGTCTTTTCTTCCGCAGCCGGAGCGTCTCCACCACCGGCGGGGGCAGCGGCTACTGCAACCGGAGCTGCAGCGGTCACACCGAACTTCTCTTCGAACTCGGTGAGGAGCTCGGAAAGCTCCAGCACGCTCATGTTCGCGATTGCATCGAGGATTTCATCTTTGGACATTGTGTTACTCACTCTCTTCGTTCTCGCCCTCGGCTGATGCCTCGGCGGTGTCTTCTTCTGGTGCAGCTTCATCTGCGGGTGCAGCATCATCTGCGGTGGATTCTTCAGCAGCTTCGGCGGCAGGTGCCTCCGAGTCTGTGTCGTCGGCAGCTGGTGCAGCCGCTTCTTCGGCGGCGGGGGCCGCCTCTGAAGCAGGTGCGCCTGGGGCACCGCCTTCGTCAATAAGTGCCTTGAGCAGGCCGGCGAAATCCCGGGGGACAGCCTGGAGAAGACCAGCGAACTGCTGCATTGGGGCGGCCATTAGTCCGGCCAGCTTGCTGAGCAGTACTTCGCGTGGCTCGATTTCGGCCAGACGATTGACCTCGCTGACATCGATGAAACGACCTTCGAAAAGGCCTCCCTTGATGACGAGGTTTTCGTTCGTCTTGCCAAACTCCTTCAGCGCTTTGGCGATGGAGACGACGTCGACATCGACACCATCGACTGCGTCGGTGTAGGTAAGTGCTGTGGGACCGACGAGTAGTTCGGTGAACGACTCATCGAGTTCAGCCTGAGCGGCTGCTCGCCGTGCCAACGTGTTCTTGTACACGCGATGCTTCCCCCCGGCCTTGCGCAAGCTGATCCGCAGATCAGCCAGATCAGCTACCGAGAGTCCGCGATATTCCGACACCAGTACGACCTCAGAATCAGTGAACCGACTCTGGATCTCGTTGACGGCTTCGATCTTGTCGGGCCGGGCTGGGCGTCCTTCGCCAGTGGTTGTGCTTCCTGTGCTCATTGCACCTCCTTTCAACTAGGTAGGTGATGCAGATTCGTCGCCGATCCGCATCAACCCACACCCACCAAAGGAGAGCGAGGACATTCGCAAACCGCCTCGTTGGGCTCAACCGCCGGAACGGCTCGCTTCGTGTGCCTGTGAGGACACAAACCCAAGGTCTAGGGCGAGAACTTCATCAGATTGTGAATCGAAGATGGTAGCAACCCTTCCCCGGTATTCCGCTTTCCCTGACGGGCTAGGCGGGCTCTTCCTCGAGCCTGGTGGGATCGAGCTTGATCCCGGGCCCCATGGTCGAGGACACCGACGCCTTCTTCATGTAGCGACCCTTGGCCGAAGCCGGCTTGGCTCGGTTCAGCTCGTCGATCAAGGCGGCGAAGTTCTTGTGCAACGACGCAGCGGAGAAGCTCTTCTTGCCGATTGACACGTGCACGTTGGCGAATCGATCGGTCCGGTACTCCACCGTGCCGCCCTTGAACTGGGTGACCGCGTTTGCGACGTCGGGCGTAACGGTGCCGGTCTTTGGGTTGGGCATGAGGCCGCGAGGGCCAAGGACCCGCCCGAGCTTGCCGACCTGGGCCATCATGTCGGGTGCCGCGATCGCAAGATCGAAGTCGAGCATGCCGCCTTCGACTTCGGCGACGAGATCGTCGGCACCCACGAGGTCGGCGCCTGCTTCTTTTGCGGCCGTGGCGGCTTCACCCTTGGCGAACACCGCGACCCGAACGGTCTTGCCGGTGCCTTCGGGCATGGCAACTGTGCCTCGCACGATCTGGTCGGCTTTGCGAGGGTCGACACCGAGTCGGATGACGACGTCGACCGATTCGTCATACTTGGCCGCCGGGAGTCCGGACAGCACTTCCATCGCCTCACCAGGACCAAACAGCTGATCGCGGTCGAATTTCTTGGCGGCGTCGACGTAGCGCTTGCCTTTTGTTGCCATTTCTGGCTCCTTTCGCCTTTCGGCTCCCTCGGTTTGTGCGCAGAGGCGGGGCGAGGTGAACCTGCCGCATGCGATTGGCTACGTTTCAGTAGCCGCTGGGTCAGACGATTTCGACGCCCATCTGGCGGGCGGTTCCTGCGATCTGCAGCTTCGCTGCATCGATGTCGTAGGCGTTGAGATCAGGCATCTTGATCTCGGCGATCTCGGTGAGTTGGGCGTCGGTGATCGAGCCGGCGGAATCGAGCTTGGGATTCGAAGCGCCCTTGCCGATTCCGGCCGCCTTCTTGATCAGGGTCGCCGCAGGCGGTGTTTTCAGAATGAAGCTGAACGAACGATCCTCGAAGATCGAGATCTCGACCGGAACGATATTGCCGCGCTGGCTCTCGGTGCGTGCGTTGTAGTCCTTGCAGAAGTCCATGATTGCCACGCCGTAGGGACCGAGCGCGGTTCCAACAGGTGGCGCTGGCGATGCTTGGCCAGCGGGGATCTGAATCTTTACGACTGCGAGGACCTTCTTCTTGGCCATAACGACTTCCTACAAACTTCTGGTGATAGAGCGACTGAGCATCCTACGCCTCTTGCGGGGCCGTCACACCCTGCGGCCAAACGTCGTCGCCCGAACACATACCACCCAAAAATCGTCGCACCGCTACACGTCGTGTACCCGGGTGGCGACAGAACAGCAGAATGTCGTGACCCGACCCACTCAGAGATCACCGAGCCCAGCCAACACCCAAAAACAAGAACCCGTTCACCACGCACCACCCGAGGCGAGCGCAGGCAGGAATTACGGCTTTCTGACCTGGCCGAATTCGAGTTCGACGGGCGTCTCACGCCCAAAGATGTTCACCAGCACCTTGAGCTTGAGTTGCTCGACGTTGATCTCTTCGATCTGACCTTCGAAGTCGGCGAATGGGCCTTCTTTGACCTGCACGGTCTCGCCCACCTCGTACTCCATCTTGGGCCGACCTTTGCGGACCGTCTCGGTCGCTTCGTCAGCCTCGGACAGGAACATCTCGACATCTTTGCGGGGCAGTGGCGAAGGCTTGTTGCCAGCACCGACGAAGCCGGTGACACCGGGGGTGTTTCGGACCACGAACCACGAGTCGTCGTCGAGTCGCATCCGGCAGAGCAGGTAGCCGGGGAACATCTTCTTCGGGACGATCTTCTTTTCGCCGTTCTTGAACTCCACTACTTCTTCGGTCGGAATGACGACCTCGAAGATTCGGTGTTCCATGTTCATCGACGAGGTGCGGGCTTCGAGATTGGTCCGCACCTTCTTCTCGTAGCCGGATTGGGTATGGAGCACGTACCACTTCCCAGGCCGGTCATACGGCGAAATCTTGGGCTCGGGAGCGGGTTCATCGTCGATCTCACCAAGCTCTGAATCCGTCGCTGTGGTTTGTGAAGCCTCCTCGGCGACCGGCTCGGAAGCCTCCTCGGCCACAGCATCAGGAACATCCTCAGCGGCTACTGCGTCGGATTCATCTTCAGCCTCGGACACCACAGCATCAGGCACATCGACGTCGGTCGGCTCCTCAGATGTGGCCGCCGCCGTTTCGGCCTCGTCCGCTTCGGCAGCGGCTTCGTCGTGAGCCTCCGACGAGGTTTGAGGGTCGACTTCGGGTGCCGACGCCTGGTCGGTTGCGAGGGAATCGTCGGCGGACGAGTCTTCCGGGGCTTCGGTGTTGGTCAGGTCAGTCATAATCTCAGTTCGCCAGTTTCAGGATCTGGATGATCCCCTCGCCGAATACAAAGTCGAAACCAGCAACCATCACTGTGAACAACAGCAACGTCAGGAGGGTGACGAAGGAGTAGTTGATGACCTCTTGTCTCGTGGGCCAGTTTACGCGACGAAGTTCGGTATTGACCTCACGCAGATACTGCGCAGGTCCAACGCGTTCGCTGCGTGCCGGTGGGCGCGCGTCTTCCCGGGAACGGCCACCGCCGCTGACCGGGTTGCCTTCAGCATCGAGATGACCCTGCTTCTGCAGGAGCCGCCGCTGTTCGCGGTTCATCGCCATGGGGTCGGGGTTCTTTCGTGAGGTTGCAACGAGGGCTGATTCTGGTTGAACCAGCTTTCCACAAGTTCGGCTGAGGAAGGCCGATGGCAGGGCACGAGGGACTTGAACCCCCAACACCCGGTTTTGGAGACCGGTGCTCTACCAATTGAGCTAGTGCCCTTGGGGAAGCAGAAGGATAGCAGGCCCGGTCTACGATCTGGCCCCGATAACCCTCAACCGGCGAGGCGGTGACCCTTGGCGCTGAGCTTGGAGACCAAGACCAAGGCCCCCGCCGCCCCGGCGGTTGCAGCGGCTGCGATACCGCCGACGTAGGCCTTGCGACGACTGGGCCTGAGTTCTGTGACGGTTGCCGGTGGACGAACGGCATCGAGGACGTCGGCCAAGAGCCGGTCGTCGGGCATGACCATTTCGTAGCGCAGGGCGCGAAGCTCACGTTGCAGTCGGCGGTAGTGGACCCG